>NZ_JBJGYI010000003.1:0-282439 GCF_054049915.1 Geodermatophilus sp. SYSU D00766 | reverse complement strand
CCACCGACCCGGTCGAGGCGATCAAGGGCGTCACGAACGGGTTCGGCGTCGACGTCGCCATCGACGCCGTGGGCCGCCCGGAGGTGTTCACCCAGGCCTTCTACGCCCGCGACCTGGCCGGGCGCGTGGTGCTGGTCGGGGTGCCGACGCCGGACATGCAGCTGACCCTGCCGATGATCGAGCTGTTCGGCCGCGGCGGGGCGCTGAAGTCCTCCTGGTACGGCGACTGCCTGCCCAGCCGCGACTTCCCCATGCTGGCCGACCTGTACCGGCAGGGCCGCTTCCCGCTGGCCGACTTCGTCACCGAGACCATCGGCCTCGACGACGTCGAGGCCGCGTTCGAGAAGATGCACAAGGGCGACGTGCTGCGTTCCGTGGTCGTGCTCTGATGGCCGCCCGCATCGAGAAGACCGTCGTCTCCGGGGTGTTCAGCCTCGACGGGCAGGACTTCGACGTCGACAACAACGTCTGGCTCGTCGGCGACGACGACGAGGTGCTCGTCATCGACGCCCCGCACCGCGCCGAGCCGATCGTCGAGGCCATCGGCGGGCGGCGGGTGAGCGCGATCGTGCTCACCCACGGGCACAACGACCACATCACCGCCGCCGTCGACCTGCGCGAGGCCACCGGCGCACCGATCTGGTTCCACCCCGCCGACACGATGCTGTGGGACGTGGTGCACCCCCAGGCCCGACCCGACGAGGAGTTGGCGGAGGGCACCCGGTTCCGGGTGGGCGGCACGGGCCTGACCGCACTGCACACCCCCGGTCACTCGCCGGGCAGCACCTGCCTGCACGCGCCCGACCTGGCCGCCGTCTTCACCGGCGACACGCTGTTCCACGGCGGCCCCGGCGCCACCGGCCGCTCGTTCAGCGACCACCCGACGATCGTGCGGTCGATCCGCGCCAAGCTGCTGACCCTGCACGGCGACACCGTCGTGCACACCGGGCACGGCGAGGACACCCGCATCTCCGCCGAGATCGGCACCGTCCGGTAGGACGGTGGTCAGGCGGGACCGGCGTCCCGCTTCGCGCCGTCCTCGCCGGGCCGGTCGTCCCGGGCCGACGACTCGTCCTGGGCCGAGGACCGCTCCAGGCGCTGGCGGATCGCCGCGACGTTGAGCGCGAGGTCCTCCAGCGCCTCGACGGCGCGGGTGGCGAGGGCGAACGTGAGGTTCTCGCGTCGCTCACCGGGGCTGGGCTCGCGGTGGCGCTCCCACGGGGCCGAGCCCCGCTCGGTCGCCCGCGCCCAGGGGTCCTCACCCCCGCGCGGCTGGTCGAACAACCCGCGCAGCATCCGCTGCGCCATCTCGAGGAACTCCTGCGGGTCGGGCCGGTCGCTGCTCATGCTCGGATCCTCTCCAGTGCGTGCCGACGGTCAACGCGCCGGACCCCGCCCGGGGTTCCACCGGCCTCCGGGCCGGCCCGATCCCACGCCGCCGTGGTGACGGTCACGGCGCGGTCGGCGGGTGGCACGCCGTCGCCGCGTAGGCTCGGGGGGTGCCTCGCGGTGACGGACGGCTGACGCACGCCCTCGATCCCTCCGCTCCCGGTCCCCAGGACGCCTGTGGCGTCTTCGGTGTCTGGGCGCCGGGGGAGGAGGTCGCGAAGCTGGCCTACTTCGGCCTGTACGCGCTCCAGCACCGCGGGCAGGAGGCGGCCGGCATCGCGGTCTCCGACGGCGCGTCGGTCGTCGTCTACAAGGACCTCGGGCTGGTCAGCCAGGTGTTCGACGAGGCGACGCTGGGCAGCCTGCGCGGCCACCTCGCCGTCGGCCACACCCGGTACTCCACCACCGGGTCCTCCACCTGGGAGAACGCCCAGCCGACGTTCCGCACCACCGACGCCGGCACCGGCCTGGCGCTGTGCCACAACGGCAACCTGGTCAACACCGCCGAGCTCGCCAGCCGGGCCGCCGACGCCGGCGTCCCCGGCGCCTTCACCGCGAGCACCGACTCCGACCTGGTCACCTCGCTGATCGCCGCCCGGCCGGACATGAGCGTCGAGGCCGCGGCCATGGAGGTGCTCCCGCAGCTGCGCGGCGCGTTCAGCCTCACCTTCATGGACGAGGACACCCTCTACGCCGCGCGCGACCCGCAGGGCGTGCGCCCGCTCGTGCTCGGCCGGCTCGAGCGCGGCTGGGTCGTGGCCAGCGAGACCGCGGCGCTGGACATCGTGGGCGCCTCCGTCGTCCGCGAGGTCGAGCCCGGCGAGCTGCTCGCCATCGACGAGAACGGGCTGCGCAGCCAGCACTTCGCCGCCGCCGAGCCCAAGGGCTGCGTGTTCGAGTACGTCTACCTCGCCCGTCCCGACACCACGATCGGCGGCCGCAGCGTGCACGCCGCCCGCGTGGAGATCGGCCGCCGGCTGGCCCGGGAGCACCCGGCCGACGCCGACCTGGTCATCCCGGTGCCGGAGTCGGGCACCCCGGCCGCGGTCGGGTACGCCGAGGCCAGCGGCATCCCCTACGGCCTGGGCCTGGTCAAGAACTCCTACGTCGGGCGCACGTTCATCCAGCCGTCGCAGACCATCCGGCAGCTGGGCATCCGGCTGAAGCTCAACCCGCTGCGCGACGTCATCCGCGGCAAGCGGCTGGTCGTCGTGGACGACTCGATCGTGCGGGGCAACACCCAGCGCGCGCTGATCCGCATGCTGCGCGAGGCCGGGGCGGTCGAGGTGCACGTGCGGATCTCCAGCCCGCCGGTGAAGTGGCCGTGCTTCTACGGCATCGACTTCGCCAGCCGCGCCGAGCTGGTGGCCAACGGCCTCGACGTCGACGGCGTGCGCGCCTCCATCAACGCCGACTCCCTCGGCTACGTCTCCGAGCAGGGGCTGGTCGCCGCCACCGAGCAGCCGGCCACCCGGCTGTGCACCGCCTGCTTCAGCGGCGACTACCCGATCCCGCTCGGTGAGGCCGGGGTGCTGGGCAAGCACGTGCTGGAGGGCATCGGCCGCCGGGTCGACGACGCCCGCTCGGTCAGCGGCTGGACCGGCCGGCAGGCCGGCAGCCCCACGGTGTCCGGCGGTGCCGACGACGCCCTGACCCGTCCGTGAGCGGTCGTCCGTGAGCGCGGGGGAGTTCACCTACGCAGCGTCCGGCGTCGACATCGACGCCGGTGAGCGGGCGGTCACCCTGATGCGGACCGCGGTCGAGCGGACCCGCCGTCCGGAGGTCGTGGGCGGCCTGGGCGGCTTCGCCGGCCTGTTCGCGCTGGACACCGCCCGCTACCGGCGGCCGCTGATCGCGTCGTCGACCGACGGCGTCGGCACCAAGATCGCGCTCGCGCGGCGGCTGGACCGGCACGACACCGTGGGCATCGACCTGGTCGCGATGGTCGTCGACGACCTGGTGGCCTGCGGCGCGGAACCGCTGTTCCTGCAGGACTACGTGGCCGTCGGCCGGGTCGTGCCCGAGCGGGTGGCCGCGATCGTCACCGGCATCGCGGCCGGCTGCGAGCAGGCCGGGGCCGCGCTGGTCGGCGGGGAGACCGCCGAGCACGGCGACCTGATGGACGCCGACGAGTACGACCTGGCCGCCACCGCGGTCGGCGTCGTGGAGGCCGACGCCGTGCTGGGCCCCGAGCGGGTCCGCGAGGGCGACGTGGTGGTCGCGATGGCCGCCAGCGGCTTCCACTCGAACGGCTACTCGCTGGTGCGCCGGGTGGTGTCGGCCGCCGGTCTGGACCTCGCCGCCACGCCCGCGGGACTCGACCGCCCGCTGGGCGACGTGCTGCTCGAGCCCACCCGCATCTACGCCCTGGACTGCCTGGCGCTCGTCACCGAGCTCGGCGTCGAGGGCGTGCACGCGTTCGCGCACGTCACCGGGGGCGGGCTGGCCGGCAACACCGCGCGGGTGGTGCCCGACGGGCTGGCGGCCGTGCTCGACCGCGGCACCTGGGCGCTGCCCGCAGCGGTGGCGCTGCTCGAGGAGCACGGCGTGCCGCGCGCGGAGTCCGAGCGGGCGTTCAACTGCGGCGTCGGCATGGTCGCCGTCGTCGCGGCCGAGGCCGCCGACGCCGCGGTCGGGTTGCTCACCGCCCGCGGCGTGCCGGCGTGGGTCGCCGGCACCGTGGGCGTCGGCGACACCGGCGCACGCCTGGTGGGCAGCTACCGCTGACGAAGGACCCCGGCCCCCCTCACCCCTCGCGAGCTCGGGGTGAGCCTCTGGACCGGGGCCGAGCCGGCGGGGAGCCGACCGTCAGCGACTGGCCGCCCAGTCGTCGTCGTCGGCGTCGTCGGCCCACCGGTCGGTGTACTCGTCGTCGTCCTCGTCGTCGTCCTTGGCCGCCGGAGCGGTGTACGTCGACGGTGAACCGGCCAGCTCGCGCTGCAGCGCGGAGAGGTCGGTGTTGGGTGAGCTGTACTTGAGCTCACGGGCCACGCGTGTCTGCTTGGCCTTCGCTCGGCCGCGCCCCATCGGCTCGACCCCCTCGTAACGGAGAACGGGAGCCCAGCTCACGGGCTGGACGGCCCGCGTGGCGACCCCGACTGAGTGACTGTGTCTTGACCAAGACTACGACACGAGACGGACGCGGGCACGGGTCGTCCCCCTGCCGTCCCCCGACGGGGTCGTGGTACCGGGCACGCGGTAGTCAGGCCGGCTGTGACGGTCCGTGCGTCCGGGACCCCCGAGAGGCGGCGACACACAGCCGGTCCGCCCACGAGGTCGGCGACGCGGCTGTGGTGCACGTCACAGCACTAGCTTTCCGTGGCCGGTCAGGCGGCAGCACCGGGGGTCCTCGTCCGGAGGACGGCCCTGCCGGGCCGGCGCCGAGTCGATCGGAGGACGGCGATGTCACGTCGATCACCACGGGCCGTTGCGCTCACCCTGGGGTGTGCCGCTGCCCTGTTCGCCCTCGCCGCACCCGCCCAGGCGGCGCCCACGGCGCCGCTGTCCGGGGCCATCTTCACCACGGACGCCAGCGGGAACCCCGTGAACCTGAACATCTACGCGGCCAAGGAGGACGTCTACCTCAACGGCGGGCCGGGCGTCAACGCGCCCGACGACGCCGCCGGGCTGCCCGCGGGCACGTACAGCTTCCAGGTGACCGACCCGTCCGGGAAGACGCTGCTGTCCACCGACCCCGTCTCGTGCCGGCAGTTCACCGTGGACGAGAGCGGCGTCATCACCAGCGTGACCCCGAGCGGTGCGTGTGCCCACGTGACCGGCGCCTCGACCGAGGACGGCGGCCTCACGGTGCAGCTGTTCCCGTACCTCGACACCCCCAACAACGGCGGCGTCTACAAGGTGTGGGTCAGCCCGACCGAGCTGCTCGACTGCACGGCGCCGGGCAACAAGAACTGCTTCGTCCCGCGCTACAGCAAGACGGACAACTTCAAGGTCCGCAACGACGTGCCGATCGAGATCGACACGCGCTTCTCGCGGCACGGGCAGGCCGACTACATCGACGGTCTGGCGGTGACGTGGTTCGACACCCTCGGGGCGAGCAACGTCAAGTTCTCCGAGTACGCCCCGGCCCTCCTCGCGTTCCACGAGGCGCACGTCGAGGCCGCCGAGCCCGGCACCCACACGATCGTTGTGTCCGACCAGGCCGGCTGCACGATCGTCGACGCGCACGGCCCGGACGGGGTCACCTACACCCCGCAGAACGGCACGGTGACGGTGACGGTCAAGGTCGGCAACAACGTGCGGAAGTCGGCGACCTACTTCGTCGACGTCCACTGCGCGTGACCTGACGGCGTGACCCCGAGAGGGGGCGGGCGGTCACGCCCGCCCCCTCTCCCTGTCAGCGGGGCAGCCGGATGGTGGCCAGCCGGCCCACCGAGCGGATGCGCTCCTCGGCCAGCCGGTCGGCCGCCACGGCCGGCGAGACGCCCTCGGCGGCGGCCGCCTCGAACACCCGCAGGGCGACGTCGTAGATGCCGGCGGCCTTGGCCTCGGCACGGGCGAAGGAGAAGCCGTGCCGCTCGTCCTCGACCTGGATGACGCCGCCGGCGTTGACCAGGTAGTCGGGGGCGTAGAGGATCCCGCGCTTGGTCAGCTGCTCGGCGATGCCCTCGTGCGCCAGCTGGTTGTTGGCGCCGCCGCACACCACCTCGGCCGACAGCACGGCCACGGTCTCGTCGTCCAGGGCGCCGCCCAGCGCGCAGGGGGCGTAGACGTCGGCCGGAGTGCGCACCAGCGTCTCGGTGTCGGAGACGGCGTCGACGCCGGGGTGGCGAGCCAGCACCCGCTCGACGGCGGCGGTGTCGACGTCGGTGACCACCACGTCGGCGCCGTCGGTCACCAGCCGGTCGACCAGCCAGCTGCCCACCTTGCCGACGCCGGCGACGGCGACCGTGCGCCCGGCCAGCGACGAGGTGCCCCAGCGGTGCTGCGCGGCCGCGCGCATGCCCTGGAAGACGCCGAACGCGGTGAGCACCGAGGAGTCGCCGCAGCCGCCGTGGACCTCCGAGCGGCCGTGGGCGAAGCGCGTCTCCCGGGCCACCACGTCGAGGTCGGCGTTCGTGGTGCCGACGTCGCAGGCGGTCAGGTACCGGCCGCCCAGGGCCTCGACGAACCGGCCGTAGGCGCGCAGCAGCGGCTCGGTCTTGTCGGTGTGCGGGTCGCCGATGACGACGGCCTTGCCGCCGCCGAGGTCGAGCCCGGCCAGGCTGTTCTTGTACGACATGGCCCGGGCCAGGCGCAGCGCGTCGGCGACCGCCTCGTCCTCGGTGGCGTAGGGGTGGAAGCGGGTGCCGCCGAGGGCGGGCCCCAGGGCCGTGGAGTGGATCGCGATCACCGCCCGCAGGCCGGAGCCCGGGTCGGAGCAGAAGACCACCTGTTCGGCACCGGAAGCGAGGACGTCCACGACCGCCGAGCCTAGAACCCGGCCGCCGCCGGACGTGACGCCGGACTCAGTGCTCGGGAGACGCTCAAGGAGCCGCGCGGTCGTGTCGACAAGTGGTGTGACGGAAGGCGGTGACCCTGCGGCGGGGTCACGGTGTGACGCCAGTGCCGCGTGTTGCCCCCGTGACGCGTGGTGGCCGGTGCGACTCTGGCCCGGCCAACCGCCCCCCTCTTCCCCCAGGGAGCGCTCGATGCTGCAGAGCCGATCCGGCCGCCGACCCCCCGGTCGGGCGGCCACGGCCCGCAGGAACCGCCGGCCGGTCCGCGCCGTGCTGGCCGGTCTGCTCACCGGTGCGGTCCTCCTCGCGACCGCCGGTCCGGCGCTGGCCGTGCCGCCCCCGCCGCCGAACCCGACCGACGGGGAGATCGCCGACGCGGAGGCCACGCAGGAGGCCGCCGCGGCCGAGGTCGGCCGGCTGCAGGCGGAGGTCGCGCTCGCCCAGAGCGAGCTCGAGCGGTTGGGCGTGCAGGCCGAGGCCGCCGGCACCGCCTACCTGGCCGCCGAGGAGGCGCTGCAGCTCGCCCAGGCCGCCGCCGACCAGGCCGCCGCCGACCTCGAGGCGGCGGCCGCCGCCGTGGACGCCGCGGTCGCCCGGATCGGCGGGTTCGCCCACGACAGCTACATGAACGGGACCACGCTCACCACCGCCGCCGCGCTGCTGGACTCCGCCGGCCCCGGCGAGCTGGTGCAGCGGGCCGCGCTGCTCGACTACGTCGGCGACATCCAGGTCGACGCCCTCGAGGAGCTGGAGATCGCGCGCGTCCGGCAGGCCAACGCCGAGTCCGCGGCCCGGGACACCCGCGACCAGATGGCCGCCGCCGAGGAGCAGGCGGCCGCCGCCAAGGCGGAGGCCGACGCGCAGGTCGCCGCGCAGCAGGGCGCGGTGCAGGCCGCCGAGGCGAACAAGGCCGCCCTCGACCAGCAGCTCCAGGACGCCCAGATCCGGCTGCTGGAGCTGCAGGGCGCCCGGGACGCCTACGCCGAGTGGCAGCGCCAGAAGGACGCCGAGGAGGCCGCCGCCCGTGCCGCGGCCGCCCGCGCCGCCGAGGAGGCGGCCGCTGCCGCCGCGGCGGCCCGCGCCGCCGCGGCCGCCCCGGCCTCCTCGGGATCCGCGGCGCCCGCGTCGTCGGGCGCGGCCGCCACCGCCCCGGCCGCCAGCGGCTCGGGCTACGTCAAGCCGACCTCGGGGCGCACGTCGAGCTGCTACGGCGTGCGCTGGGGGGTGCTGCACGGCGGCGTCGACATCGCCGCCCCGATCGGGACGCCGATCTACGCCGCCGCCTCGGGCGTCGTCGCCCGCACCGGTCCGGCCACCGGCTTCGGCCTGGCCGTCTACATCCGCGGCGACGACGGCGCGGTCACCGTCTACGGCCACGTCAACACCGAGTACGTCCGCATCGGTGAGCGGGTGCGCGCGGGCGAGCTGATCGCCGAGGTCGGCAACCGCGGCCAGTCCACCGGGCCGCACCTGCACTTCGAGGTCCACCCGTCGGGAGCCATGTACGGCGGCCAGGTCGACCCCGTGCCGTGGCTGCGCGCCCGCGGGGTGAGCATCGGCGGCTGCTGACGCCCCCCGAGACGACGACGGCCCGTCCCCCGCACGTGGGGGACGGGCCGTCGTCGTGGTGGGTCAGCTGGTGGGGGCCGCGGCGGTGCAGTTGGCCTGCGTGAACTGCTGGACGGCGGTGCCGTCGGGGCCGTTGGCGACGCCGACGAACTCCTGGGCGGCGGTCTGCAGCTGGGCCTGGCCGTCGGGGGTGCTGACGTCGATGGTGCCGGCCTGGTCGGCGAAGGTCTGGACGGCGTCGCCCACGGCCTGCCAGGAGGTGGCGATCTCGGCCGGCGGCTGGACGGCGTCGAAGGCGTCGGCCGCCTGCTGCAGCAGCCCGGGCAGCTGCTCGGGGGTGGCGCTGCCGAGCTGGTTGCCGAGCTCGTTGAACGAGGCGGCCTGGCTGCAGAACTGGGCGACGGCGGGGTCGTCGCTGGTGGTCGGGGCGGGCGTGGAGCTGCTCGTCTCGCTCGACGAGGACGACGACGCGCTCGAGCTGGTGTCGGCGCTGGTGGACTCGGCGGCCTCCTCGCTCTCGGACCCACCGCCGCTGCACGAGGTGAGCAGGACGGCGGCGGCCGCGGCGACCAGCGCAGGACGGAACCGGGAGGTCAGGGAGCGCATGGGGCGAGGCTAGCCGCCGCCCGGGCGACCCGCCCCGGGACGCGGCTACCGTGCCGCACGTGCGCGCCCCGTCCGACCCCCGTGTCACGTGGGACCTCCCCGCCCCCGGCGCCCTGCCCCGGACGGCGGTGCTCGAGCCGCTCGTCACCCGGGTGCTGGCGCCCAACCCGTCGGGCATGACCCTCGACGGCACGAACACCTACCTGGTGGGGGAGCCCGGCAGCGGGCAGGCCGTCCTGGTCGACCCCGGGCCCGACGACCCCGCCCACCTGGCCGCGGTGGAGGAGGCCCTGGCGGTCCGGGACGCCCGCTGCGTCGCCGTCCTCGTCACCCACCACCACGGCGACCACGCCGAGGCCGCGCAGCCCTGGGGCGCCCGGTTCGGCGCGCAGGTGGCGGCCGCCGACGCCGCGGTGGCCGGGCCGGGTGGCCGCGTGCTCGAGCCCGGCGAGCGGCTGCGGCTGGCCGGCACGGTGCTCGGCGTCGTCCCCACGCCCGGGCACACCCCCGACCACCTGGCCTTCCGGCTGGAGTCCGGGGCGGTGCTGGTCGGTGACCACGTGCTCGGTCGCGGCACCTCGGTGGTCACCCACCCCGAGGGCGACGTCGTGGCCTACCTGGAGTCGCTGCGCCGGGTGCACGACCTCGGCCCCAGCGCGCTGTACTGCGGGCACGGGCCCGAGCTGACCGAGGACCCGGGGGCCGTCCTCGACTACTACCTGGCGCACCGCGCGTTCCGGGAGGGGCAGCTGCTGGCGGCGCTGGTCCGGGGGGCGGGCACGGTCGACGCGCTCGTGGCCGACGTCTACGCCGAGGTGCCGCAGGCGCTGTGGCCGGCGGCGGCGCAGTCCACCCGCGCGACGCTGGCCAAGCTCGCCGCCGAGGGGCACGTGGTGGTCGACGGCGACCGCGTGTCGCTGCCGTGACCGCGGTCGTCCGGGCCGCCGACAGCGAGCGCGACCAGCAGCGCGCCGCGGCGGCGCTGCGGTCGGCCGGCCTGCGGCGCGGCGACCGGCTGCTGGTGTCGGCCGCGTCGTCGCCGGCGCTGCTGGCCGTCGTCCTGGGCGCGCTGCGCACCGGGGTCGTGCCGGTGGTGCTCGACCCGGCGCTGCCGGCGGCCGAGCGGGCCGCCCTGGCCGCCGACGCCGACCCGGCCCTCGACGTCGGTGCCGAGCCGCACCGGCTGCTCACCGGCACCGACCGGGCCGCCCTGGCCGACGTGCCGCTGGCCCGGCCGGTCCACTACACCTCGGGCACCACCGGCCGGCGGAAGGGCGTCTGGTCCGGCGTCCTGGACGACGGCGACGCCCGCGCGCTGGCCGCCGAGGAGATCGACCTGTGGGGGTTCACCGCCGCCGACCGGCACCTCGTGCTCTCCCCGCTGCACCACTCCGCCCCGCTGCGCTTCGCCGTGCACACGCTCCTGGCCGGCGGCGAGGTGCTGCTGCCCGGACCGTTCGACGCCGACCGTGCCGCCGCGGCGATCTCCGGGCACGCCCCGACGACGACGTTCTGCGTCCCCACCCACCTGCGCCGGCTGGTGGCGCGCGACGACGTCGACTGGTCGTCCTTCCGCCGGCTGGTGCACGCCGGCGCGCCCTGCCCGGAGCCGCTGAAGCGGGCGGCGCTGGCCGCGGCGCCCGCGGGCAGCGTCTGGGAGTTCTACGGCTCCACGGAGGCGCAGTTCACCGTCTGCGCGCCGGAGGACTGGCTCGCCCACCCCGGCAGCGTCGGGCGGGCCCGCCCCGGCCGGCGGCTGGAGACCGACGAGCGCGGGCAGCTGTGGTGCGCCGTGCCGCGCTGGGCGCGCTTCGAGTACTGGCGGGCGCCGGAGAAGACGGCGGCGGCCTGGCGCGGCGACCGGGTGACCGTGGGTGACCTCGGCCGGGTCGACCCCGACGGCACCGTGTGGCTCGACGGCCGCCGCGAGGACCTGGTCATCTCGGGTGGGGTGAACGTGTACCCGGCCGAGGTGGAGGCCGTCCTCGACGCGCACCCCGGCGTCGTCGAGAGCGCGGTGGTCGGCGTCCCCGACGAGGAGTGGGGCCAGCGGGTGGTCGCCGCCTACGTGGGCGCCGCCGACCCGGCCGAGCTCGGCGCCTGGGCGCGGCAGCGGCTCACGCCGGCCAAGCGGCCCAAGAGCGTGCACCGGCTCGGCGAGCTGCCGCGCACCTCGACCGGCAAGGTGCGCCGGCTGGACCTGCCGGGGGTCCTGGGCCTGTGACGCCCGAGGCGGACGTCGTTGTGGTGGGGGCCGGCTCGTCAGGGTGCGCGCTGGCCGCCCGCCTCGCCGACGCCGGCCGGTCGGTGCTGCTGCTCGAGGCCGGCGCCGACCACCCCCGGCCCGCCGACTTCCCGCCCGACCTGCGCGACGCCGCCACCCTCGCCGCCGCCGTCCCCGGGCACCCGGCGAACTGGTCGTTCACCACCGAGCTCACCCCCGGCAGCCGGGCGCCGCTGCCCCGCGGGCGGGTGGTCGGCGGGTCGAGCACGGTCAACGGCGGCTACTTCGTCCGCGCCACCCCGGCCGACCACGCCGGCTGGGTCGCCGCCGGCAACGACCTGTGGAGCCTGGACGCCACGCTGCCGGCCTGGTGCCGGCTCGAGGACGACCGGCAGTACGGCGACCGGCCCGGGCACGGCTCCGGCGGCCCGCTGCCGGTCACCCGGCCGACGGCGAGCTCCCCGCTGGCCGACGCGCTCGCCGCCGCGGCCGCCGAGCTCGGCGTGCCCGCGGAGCCGGACAAGAACGCCGGCGGCCCGCCCGGCTACGGGCCGGTCCCGCTCACCGTCGACGGCGGGGTGCGGGTCAACACCGCGATGGCCTACCTCTCCCCGCGGCGCGGGTCCCCCCGGCTGACCGTGCGCGGCGGCGTCCGGGTGCGGCGGGTCCTCGTCGAGCGCGACCGGGCCGTGGGCGTCGACACCGACGCCGGGCCGGTGCGCGCCGCGGAGGTGGTGCTCGCGGCGGGCGCCGTCGGCTCCGCGCAGCTGCTGCTGCTCTCCGGCGTCGGCCCCGCCGCCGACCTGCGGGCGCACGGGATCGACGTCGTCGCCGACGTCCCCGGCGTCGGCGCCGGGCTGTCGGACCACCCGCTGGTGTACCTGCCGTGGGTGCCGGTCGACGGCCTGCCGGAGGGGGCCTGGCCGCTGCCGCTGCACGGCGTGCTCAACGCCACCTCCTCGGACTCGCCCGTGCCCGGGGACCTCGAGGTGCTCCCGTGGTTGCAGCCCTGGGGCCGGGTCGTGCCCGGCAGCGGTGGCGACTCACGCACGCTCTCGCTCGGCGTCGGGCTGTACCGGGAGGAGAGCCGCGGCCGGCTGTCGCTGACCTCCGCCGACCCGACCGCCGCGCCGCGCGTCGAGCACCGCTACCTCGCGACGGCGGCCGACCGGAGGCGGCTGCGCGAGGCGGTGCGCCTGGCCGACGCCCTGCTGCGCACTCGCGCGCTCGCGCCGCTGGTCGCCGCCCGCCCCGACCCGGGCGAGGACGTCCTCGCCGACGACCGCGCCCTCGACGGGTGGGTCGCCGCCGCCCTGACGACGGCGGTCCACCTCGCCGGCAGCGCCCGGATGGGCCCCGACGGCGACCCCGGCGCCGTCGTCGACCAGCGCCTGCGGGTGCGCGGCCTCGAGGGGCTGCGGGTGGCCGACACCTCCGTGCTGCCCGAGGTGCCCACCCGCGGCCCGGCCGCGACGGCGGTGCTGGTCGGCGAGCGCGCCGCCGAGCTGATGGCCTGAGCCTCCCGGGCACTTCCGCGGAAGTGCACGGGAGGCGTCGGTGCCCTCGTGGCGCGGGTCACAGCCCGATAACGTCCCGGTGCCCGTCCGGCACCGACGCCGGGCGGCCCGACCGCGAGGAGTGCCCGTGCCGCAGGTCCAGACCGTCCGAGGTGCCGTCGAGACCGCCGAGCTGGGTCAGACGCTCATGCACGAGCACGTCTTCGTGCTCAACGCCGACGTCCAGCAGAACTACCCCGACGAGTGGGGCAGCGAGGACGACCGCGTCGCCGACGCCGTCTCGAAGCTGACGAAGCTCGCCGCGACCGGCGTCCGGACCATCGTCGACCCCACCGTCATCGGGCTCGGCCGGTACATCCCGCGGATCCAGCGCATCGCCGAGCAGGTCGACCTCAACATCGTCGTCGCCACCGGCTGCTACACCTACGACGACGTCCCGTTCTTCTTCCACTACCGCGGCCCTGCCCTCAACCCGATGCTGGGCACCGAGGTGCCCGACCCGATGGTCGACCTGTTCGTCGGCGACATCGAGAACGGGATCGCCGGCACCGGCGTGCGAGCCGGCCTGCTGAAGTGCGCCATCGACCACCAGGGCATGACGCCCGGCGTCGAGCGGGTGATGCGCGCCGTCGCCGAGGCCCACCGCGCCACCGGCACCCCGATCACCGTGCACACCCACCCGGGCAGCCGGCAGGGGCTCGCCGCCCGGGACGTGCTCACCGACGAGGGCGTGGACCCGCAGCGGGTGGTGCTCGGCCACAGCGGCGACACCACCGACGCCGACCACCTCACCGAGCTCGCCGAGGCCGGCTTCGTCCTCGGCATGGACCGGTTCGGCATCAACCTGGACACGACGTTCGAGGCGCGCGCCGACATCGTCGTCGAGATGTGCCGCCGCGGCTTCGCCGGCCAGATGGTGCTCTCGCAGGACGCCTCCTGCTACATCGACTGGCTGGCGCCGGGCCTGATGGACCTGCTGCCCCAGTGGCACTACACGCACATCCACGAGGACGTGCTGCCCTACCTGCGCGAGCACGGGGTGACCGAGGAGCAGATCACCACGATGCTCGTCGACGTCCCGCGCCGGTACTTCGAGAACGTCGAGCCCTACTGATGCCCGCCGCGCCCTTCGACGACAGCGGCGTCGAGCGCGACGCCGCGGGTGTACGGCACTACACCGGCCTGCCCGAGTCGGTCGTGGCGATGCTGCGCGCCTCGGTCGAGCGCGACCCCGACGGCGAGGCCGTCGTCGAGCTCGACGGGCCGCGGCTGACCTTCCGGCAGCTGTGGGACGGCGCCGCGCGGGTCGCCGGCGGGCTGCGCGGGGCCGGCGTCGGCCGCGGGGACCGGGTGGCGATCCGGTTGGGCAACGGCGCGGACTGGGTGCTGGGCTTCCTCGGCACGCTGCTGGCCGGCGGCGTGGCGGTGCCGGTGAACACCCGCTTCACCGAGGAGGAGGCGCGCTACGTCGTCGAGGACAGCGGCGCCCGCGTCGTCCTGGCGCCCGGCACCCCGCTGCCCGACGGCGCGCCGCACGCCGAGGAGGGGCTGGGGCTCGCGGACCTCGCCGCGATCTTCTACACCTCGGGGACCACCGGCTTCCCCAAGGGCGCCATGACCAGCCACGAGAACTTCCTGACCAACACCGAGAACGCCCGCCGGGTGGTGGGGCTGGCCGGGCACGACCCGTCGCTGCGGAACCTGATCAGCGTGCCGCTGTTCCACGTCACCGGCTGCAACAGCCAGCTGCTGGTGGCGCTGGAGGGCGGCGCGGCGGCGGTGGTCATGCCGGCCTTCGACGTCGGGCGGTTCCTGCGGGCGGTCCCCGAGGAGCGGATCGCCGTGCTCACCTCGGTGCCGGCGGTGTACTGGCTGGCGATCAGCTCGGCCGGCTTCGCCGACGTCGACGTCAGCGGTGTCCGGTACACCACCTACGGTGGTGCGCCGATCGCCCCCGACCTGGTGCAGCGGATCCAGCGGGCGTTCCCCGCCGCGCGGGTCGGGAACGGCTTCGGCCTGACGGAGACCTCGTCGATCTCCACCTTCCTGCCGCACGAGTACGCCGACGCGCACGCCGACTCGGTCGGGTTCCCGGCCCCGGTGGTCGACCTGCGGCTGGCCCACCTCGACCCGGAGACCGGCGTCGGGGAGCTGCTCATCCGCGGCGCCAACGTCGTGCAGGGCTACTGGGGGAAGCCCGAGGCGACGGCCGAGGCGTTCGCGGACGGCTGGCTGCACTCCGGCGACCTCGCCCGCATCGACGACGAGGGCCTCACCTACGTCGTCGACCGCGCCAAGGACATGATCAACCGGGGCGGGGAGAACGTGTACTGCGTGGAGGTCGAGAACGCCCTCGCCGCCGCGCCGGGCGTGTTCGAGGTGGCGGTGGTCGGCGTCCCCGACCCGGTGATGGGGGAGAAGGTGGGCGCCGTCGTGGTGCCGCTGCCGGGCACCGAGCTCGACGTCGGTGCGGTTCTCGCGCACGCGCGGGCGCACCTGGCCGACTTCAAGGTGCCGCAGTTCGTGTCCGTCCGTGCTGCGGTGCTGCCGCGCAACCCTGGCGGCAAGGTGCTCAAGCCGGTGCTGCGCCGGGAGGCCGCGTGGGAGCCGGTGCCGCGCTGAGCGGGCGCACCGCCGCGTCCCGGCGGCGCGCTGGCCGCAGCCGCCGGGACGGCGGGTCTGGGACGGTCAGCGGACCGTGGGGATCTCCGAGGTGGTCGTGCTGGTCAGCGGGGACCACGCGTCGGGGTGGGGCCGGCCGGCGTCGGCGACCCAGCCGGCGGGCCGGCCGGTGCGGGTCGTGGGCCGGGCGCTCAGGTTCACGATCAGGGCGAGCAGCGCGAGGAGGCCGAGGAAGACCCCGCCGATGACCAGGAGCGTCGTGAGCACGCACTGACGGTAAGCAGCGGACCGGTCCGGACCACAGGGCAAGGAACGACGGACATCCCACCGGACACCGGCAGGTCCTGCCCACCGCCGGCGCGCCCGCGGGGTGTCGGGTCGTGCACGTCCGCGGAAGTGCACGAGGTCGCGCCGTGACGGGCCGGGCAGTTCCGCGGAAGTGCACGGGGGTAGGGAGGGCGCGTGGAGGACCTGGCGCGACTGGCCGGCCGGATCGCCGCGGTACCGCTGCGGACCCTGGCCCGGCGGCGCGCCGGCAAGCCGATGCACCCCCGCGGCGCCGTGCTCGACGCCGTCGTCGAGCGCACCGGCGCGGTGCCGGACTGGGGTGTGCCGTGGCTGACCGGTCCCGCTCGCGAGCCCGCCGTCGTCCGGCTCTCGCGGGGAGCGGGACTGCCGGTCCCGTGGCCGGACCTGCTGGGGCTGGCCGTCCGCCTGCCCGCCGGCGACCGGCCGGTGGACCTGCTGCTGTCCAGCGCCGGCCGGGGCCGGTGGACCCGGTACCTCCCCGTCCCGCGGCTCGACGCCGCGGCCGCCTACTCCTCGATGATGGGGTACCGGTCCGCCGCCGGGACGCTGCGCCTGGCCGCCGTCCCCGAGCGGCCGGCGCGTGTCCCCTCCGACCCCGGGCCGGTCCTCCGGCGGGCGCCCGGGACGGCGTTCCGGCTGCTCGTGGCCCGCGGATCGGGGGAGTGGGCGCCCTTCGCCCGTCTCGTGCTCGGCTCCCCGGTGGGGGAGCCGGACCCCGACCTGCGCTTCGACGCCGTCCGCAACCCGCCGCCGGGCCTGCTCGCGGACGGGCCGATGGCCCGCTTCCGGGCGCCGGCCTACGCCGCCGCCCGGGAGGGGCGGAGCGCCCACCCCGACGAGTGACGCGCACCACCGAGTGAGGTCGCACACGGTTGTGCGGCACCATCCTCGGGTATCCGGAACGCCGGAGTTCATCGAGGAGCGCCGCCCTGCTGTCGCAGTGCTCGGCCGCAGGAGGTGTGCACGTCCGCGTGGTCCACGTCCTGCCCTCGTCCGCGACCCGGGCCCGGGTGCGCCTGGCGACGGTCCCGCACGCCGACGCCTACGTCGACGCCGTGCTGCCGGACAACGCGGCGCGGGTCGGCCCCGACCACGACCCGAGCCCCTGGCTGGACCCGGCCTACCTGACCGCGTGGGCCCACCGCGTCGACGTCGTCCACGCGCACACCGGCTACGGCCACCTGCCCGAGGACGAGGTGGTGTGCTGGACCGAGGCGCTGCGCCGCACCGGCGTGCCGCTGGTCGTCACCGTGCACCAGCTGCGCGACCCGGCGCACCCCTCGCGGCACCGCCACGAGGCCCACCTGGCCGCGCTGCTGGCTACCGCCGAGGTCGTCTTCACCCTGACCCCCGGGGCCGCCGACGAGATCGCCGAGCGCTTCGGGCGGACGGCGATCGTCGTCGCGCACCCCTCGCTGGCGGCGCCCGACCCGCACACCGGCGCCGAGCGGGGCCTGGTCGGGCTCGCGCCGGCCCCCGCGGGGACGCCGGTGCCCGACGCCGCCGGGCTGGTGCGCGCGGCGCTGTCGGGCGCGGTGTCCGGCGGGGGCCGGCTGCGGGTGTTCCTCGACCCGGGGCAGGAGCTGCCCGGCGGTGCGGAGCTCGCCGGCGCCGACGGGTTGGAGGTGGTCACCCGCGACCCGGCCCGCTGGGCGCAGCAGCTGCAGGAGCTGCACGTCGCCGTCCTGCCCGAGCACTGCGGCACCCACTCGCGCGACCTGGAGGTCTGCCGCGACGTCGGCACCCGGGTGGTCGCGCCGAGCTGCGGGTGGTTCGCCGACCAGTGGTCCGACGTGGTGGTCTACGGCACCGACGAGGACGCCGGCTTCGACCCGGTGTCGCTGGGTGCCGCGGTCGGGGCGGCGCTCACCCGGCCGATGCCGCGGCCGGCCGACCGGGCCTGGCGGGCCGACCAGCTCGCCGCGGTCCGCGCGGTGCACGCGCAGGTGTACGAGCAGGTCCTGGCCGACCGGGCGGTCGGCGTCTAGGTCATCCCGGACCGTTGCGGCTGTCGTCTCCTGGTGCAGCGCACTGCTCCTGGTGCCCCTCGTACAGGGGCAGCAGCGTGTCGGCCGGATCATCCCGCCTGAGATGTCCCGGCGGGTCAGGATGCCGACCGGTCGCCGTCGGCGCCCGTGGTCGTGTGGCGATCGGAGCCGTGGCATGAGTTCTGCGAAGCCCTGGGAGCGGTCGGACGTGATCGCTGTGGCCAGTGCGGTCCTCTCGCTCCTCGCCATATGTGTCACGGTGGCACCGGTGATCTACCGGGAGGTCACCGAGCCGACCGTCGAGATCACCGCGCCCGTCGACGAGCAGAGGGTCACCGGGGAGCTCAAGGTCATCGAGGGAGATTCGGAGGACCTCGGCGACGACCGCGACGTCTGGCTCGTGGTGAGGCCCGTGGCGACGACGCGCTACTGGCCGACGCAGATCCTGACCATCCAGGACGACGGCTCGTGGTCGGCGGTGTCGGACTACGTCGACCTCGCCGAGATAGGTGAGTACAAGCTGCTCGTCTACTACGCGGACAGTGAGGCATCCGCCTTCCTCCAGGCCTACGTCGACGAGAACGTGGACGTGGCGGAACCGCCGGGGATCCCCAGCATGCCCTCTGGCGCGGAGTTGCTGCACTCCGTCACGGTGAGTCGGACGAGCTGACCCGGTCGCTCCCTCGACCTCGCCGGGCAGCATCCGGACGCGTCCGCCCCGAGGGCGTGCGTCACCCGCCGTGCACGGCGTCGACCACCCACAGGCCCGGCAGCACCTCCCGCTCGCCGGTCTCGCGGAAGCCCGCCTGCGCGTAGAGGCGGCGGGCCGGGACGTTGTCGCGGCCGGTCGAGACGGTGACCCGGCGCCCCGCCGCGTCGGCGAGGGCGGCGGCCACCAGCGCGCGGCCGGTGCCGCGCCGGGCCACGGCGGGGTCGACGACGAGCCGGTCGACGTCGACGCCGTGGTCGGTGCACCGCCGGCCCAGGGCGCCGAGGACCGTCGCGCCGTCGCGGGCGACCAGCCAGCACAGGCCGGCGGCGGTCAGGCCGGCCAGGTCCTCGTGCAGGGCGGGGATGCGGTCGTCGCCGATGAGCCGCGCCTCGACGGCGTAGGCGGCGTGCTGGACCTCGAGGAGGCGGGCGGCGAGGACCGGATCGCGGGCCGGGTCACGGGGCTCGACGACCACCGGGCACCGTCCGCGGGGAGAACGTGTGGGCAGGGGCGGGGTCGAACCGCCGACCTCTCGCTTTTCAGGCGAGCGCTCGTACCGACTGAGCTACCTGCCCCTCCCGGTGTCTCCACCGGAGAGCGACCCTGACGGGACTCGAACCCGCGACCTCCGCCGTGACAGGGCGGCGCGCTAACCAACTGCGCTACAGGGCCTTGCTGTGTGGTGCGTGCCCCCAACGGGGTTCGAACCCGTGCTACCGCCTTGAAAGGGCGGCGTCCTGGACCGCTAGACGATGGGGGCTCGTGTTCGCCGGGGGCAGGAAGAACGATACACGGCCCCCGTGGGGGGTCCGGACCCACCCCCGACGGCGGTGCGTCGGGTCCTGCGCGCCGCTCCCCGGACCGTGACCGGCCGGCTGTCACGATCCCCGCGTGACCCGCCGTGCCCCGCTGCCCCTCTGCGCCGCCCTGACCGCGTGCCTGCTCGTCACCGGGTGCGGCGGCGAGCCGGAGCCGGCGGCGGCGTCGTCCACGGCGACGTCCACGGCGACCTCCTCCGCGGCGGGGGACGGCGGCGAGGACGCTGCGGAGCCCACCGCGCCGGAGGACGGGGACGGCGGCACCGCCGTCCCCCCGTTCTCCGCCGACACCTCGCCCGACACCGCCGAGGCCTCCGCGGACGCCCGGGTGACCGTCACCGACGTCCGCACCGGCCGGCACGAGGGCTTCGACCGGGTGGTGCTCGAGGTCGGCGGCGCCGGGACGCCGGGCTGGGACGTCCGCTACGTCGACGCCGCGGCCTCGCAGGGCAGCGGCGAGCCGGTGGAGGTGGCCGGTGCGGCGGTCCTGCGGGTGACCGTCACCGGCGCCGGCTACCCGTTCGACACCGGCGTCGAGGAGTTCGCCGGCCCCGACCCGCTGCCGGGTCAGGGCACCGCCAACGTCACCGAGGTCGTCTTCGACGCCACCTTCGAGGGCACCACGGTCGCCTTCGTCGGCACCCGCGCGCAGGCGCCGTTCCGGGTGTACCTGCTGCAGGACCCGGTGCGGGTGGTGGTCGAGGTCGCCGACCCGGACTAGTTGAGGCTGGCGCGCAGCTCGACCCCGCCGTCGGTCACGCTGGTGCACTCCAGCTCCAGCGGGCCGGCGGTGACGCTCTCGCCCTCGCCGCAGGAGACGCTCGCGCCGCCCACGCTGATCGTGGCCCGGCCGTCCTGGACGCCGCCCAGCGTCACCGTCTGGCCGAGGATCTCCACCTCGCTGCCCTCACCGTCCAGCGTGACGGTGCAGGAGGAGCCGGAGCAGGAGAAGCCGTTCGAGGTGAACGAGCAGCCGGCGAGGGGGACCACCGCGAGCGCGCCGGCGAGGAGGCCGGTGGCCAGGCGGGTGCGTGAGGTGGGGGACATGGCGGCGAGCGTAGGACGGGCGGGTCAGCCGGTCGGGGAGGCCGGGGCCCCGTCGCCGGCGCCGTCGGTCGCCTCGGTCTCCGGCACGACGGTGCGCTCGATGGTCACCTCGGTCTCGCCCAGCCCGCCGAGGGTGATGTCGTCGTAGGCGACCAGCGCGCCGGTGTCGGGGTCGAGGTAGAGGACGCTGCAGGTCAGCGGCTCGGGGTACTCGCCCTGCAGCGCGCGCAGGCCGGCGCCGCCGGTCGAGCCCTGCACCATGAGCAGCGTGCCCTCGTCGAGGGTCTCGACCTCGCGCTCGTGGGTGTGCCCGGCCAGCACCAGCGGGACGACGCCGTCGAGCGGGGTGGCCTGCCCGGGGTCGTGCACCATCGCGATCGCCGGCGGGTCGGGCAGTTCCTCGGCCAGCTCCGCGAGGTCCTCCCCGGTCTGCTCCAGCGACGGGGTGTCGCCGGTGGCGGTCTGGTCCGGGGTGAAGCGCGGGTCGCGCGCCCCGACGACGGTCAGCCCGGCCACCGTCGTCGCGGAGTCGTCGAGGACGGTGGCGTTCGGCTGCCCGGCGACCAGTCCGGCGGTGAGGACCGAGTCGTGGTTGCCGCGGATGAAGACGTAGGGCACGCCGAGCTGCCCGATGGAGGAGATGAGCTGGTTCTCCGGCTCGCTGCCCCAGTCGGTGATGTCGCCGGTGTCGAGCACGCCGTCGACGTCGAACTGGTCGACGACCTGGCGCACGAGGTCGAAGCCGGCGGGGTTGAGGTGCAGGTCGGAGACGTGCAGCAGCGCGACGGTGTCGTCGTCGCGGGTGGGCGTGGGCAGGGTGGAGATCGTCGCGTACAGCGTGCTGACGTTGCTGACGAGGTCCTCGAGGGAGGCCCGGTAGGCGTCGAAGCGGGCGACGATGTCGCGAGCGTCGCCGATGAGGCTGGTCGCGTTGACCAGCAGCCCGGTGTACGTGGGGGTGGACAGCGCCTCCGGCCGCCACGTGACCGCCCCGAGCCCGGCGGTGCCGGCCAGCAGGGCCACCGACAGCCCGGCCGCCAGCAGCGGCTCCCTGCGGCGCCGCAGGACGAGCAGCGAGGTGAGCGCGGCGCCCCCGACGGCGGCGGCCGCCGAGACCCAGGCCAGCCGGACGACGGCGTCCTGGAGGTCGGCGCTGACCCGGTCGACCAGGCCGTCGAGGCGGGCGGGGTCGGCGACCAGGGCCCGCACCCGCGCCTCGTCGACCCGGGTCAGCTGGACGTCGAGACCGAAGGGCCCGTCGAAGGCGTCGACGTCGAGCGCGCCCAGCGGCGGGATCTCGACGGTGGCCCCGCCGCCGGTCGGGGTGAGCGCGAACGTGGCGTCGAACGGGCCCAGCGGCCCCTCGACCCGGCCGAGGAGCAGCACCCCGAGCAGGGCGCCGGCGAGGGCGAGCGCCAGCCGGACCCCCCAGCGGACGGCGGTCCGCCGGCGACGCGGCCAGCGCCCCGGGTCGGGCGACGTCGGCTCGGTCATCCCGCCGAGGCTAGCCACGTCGGACGCCCGTCGTGCCCACCCGGACGGGGTGCCGCCGGCGTCCTCCCGCACCGCAGCGCGTCCTCCCTCACCGCAGCGCGTCCTCCCTCGCGGTGCACGGTGAGGGAGGACGCCCCACGATCAGGTCACCTGATCCCGGCGGGACCCGCCGCTCAGGCGACGAGCTTCGCCGTCACCTCGGCCAGCCGGCGGCCCTGGTAGCGCGCCGCGGCCCGCTCGGCGTCGGTCACCGTCGCGGACTTCCCGCCGGAGGCGTTGGACACGCCGTACGGGTTGCCGCCGGCCTCGAACAGCACCGGGTCGGTGTAGCCCGGCGGGACGATGACGGCGCCGAAGTGCGAGAAGACGTTGAACAGCGTGAGGATCGTCGTCTCGTTGCCGCCGTGGACGTTCTGCGCGCTGGTGAACGCGGTCGCGCCCTTGTCGGCGAGCTTGCCGGTGAACCACAGTCCGCCGAGCGTGTCGATGAACTGCTTCATCTGGGAGGCCGGCGTCCCGAAGCGGGTGGGCGTGCCGAGGGCGTACCCGTCGGCCCACTCCAGGTCGGCGGGGGTGGCCTCCTGCACCTCGCCGGCGGTCGCGTCGACGTGCGCGCGCCACAGCGGGTTGGAGTCGATGGCCTCCTCGGGCGCCAGCTCGGGGACCCGGCGGAGCCGGACCTCCGCACCGGCCTCCCGGGCTCCGTCGGCCAGCGCGGAGGCGAGCTGGTGCACGTTGCCGGTGGAGGAGTAGTAGACGACGGCGATCCTGGCCACGGGTTTCCCCCTGTCTGCGTATCCGGACGGTCCGGTATTGATGGTTGCGTGTTCAACCATCAGGACCGAGTCTGCCCCGACCCACCCGCATGTCAAACACGCAGGCGGGGATCAGGCGGGGCGGGGGCGGAACACCCAGCGCAGGGCGATGAAGCGCAGGGTGCCGATGGTGGCCGTGACCAGGCCGATGACCAGGATCTCGGTGAGGACGGCGGGGTCGTCGACCACCGCGTTGAACCAGCTCAGCGCCAGGCTGGTGGCGACCAGGCCGAGCGCGGCCAGCGCACCGCCCTCCCACTGGGCGGTCCAGAAGCCGACGTACTGGCCGGCGTGGAAGCTGATCCGCCGGTGCATCTCGTTGGCCAGCATCGACGACAGCACCGAGCCGACGACGTTGGCGGGGACGTCGCCCAGGCCGTTGAGCAGCCAGTACACGAGCGCGTAGACGGCGCTGGAGACGCCGCCGACGAAGACGAACCGCGAGAACTGGCCGACCACCCGGTCGGAGCGCACCAGCGCGCCCAGCTCGCCGACCGCCTCCGGACGGTGCAGCGATGACGGGCAGGTCACGGGCGCTCCTCGTCCGGGCGGTGTGTGGTCTGGTGCGGTCAGGGTGAAGGGTGCCCCTGACAGTTACCTGAGGGCCAGCGGTATACGCGCCGACACTCCCCCCGAGGCGTGTCGATCACGTCACGCCGGCCGCGTCCATCCTGGTCCCGGGCGCGTCCCGCCCGGCATCACGGCGGCGCGCCGGGGGTAGGGAGCCGCGCATGAGCCTGATGGGTTTCCTCGACCGCCTCGCCGACGTGAGCACCTTCGACCGGGTCATCGAGCCGGCCCGCTCGGCCGTGCAGGCGGTGCTGAAGCCGGGAGCGCTCAAGGACGTCCTCCACGGCACCTGGCTGGGCCACCCGCTGCACCCGGTGCTCGTGCAGGTGCCGGTGGGCAGCTGGGCCTCCGCCGGGCTGCTCGACGCCATCCCGCCGCTGCGGCCGGCCGCCACGGTGCTCATCGGCACCGGCGTCGCGGTGTCGGTGCCCGCTGCGCTGTCGGGCGCGGCGGACTGGTCGGAGCAGGAGATCGGCGTCCGGCGGCTGGGCGCGGTGCACGCGGCGGCCAACACCGTCGCGCTCGGGCTCTACGTGGGCTCGCTGGTCGCCCGGGCCAGGGGCCGGGGCACGCTGGGCCGGGTGCTGTCCTACACCGGCCTCGGCGTCGCCAGCGGCTCGGCGGCCATCGGCGGGCACATGTCCTACGCGCAGTCCTCGGGCGCCTCGCACGCGGCGACCGCCGCCCGGGCGCTCACCTCCGACTGGATCGACCTCGGCCCGCTCGACGACCTGCCCGAGGGCCGGCCGGCGCTGCGCACCGGCAACGGCAGCGGCGTGTCCGTCCCGCTCGCCGCCGTCCGCCGGGGAGGGCGCGTCGACGTCTTCGTCGGGGCCTGCTCGCACCTGTCCGGGCCGCTGTACGAGGGCAGCGTCGAGGAGGTGCGCGGGCACGCCTGCCTGGTCTGCCCCTGGCACGACTCCGCCTTCGACCTGGACAACGGCGAGCCCCGCCGCGGGCCGGCGGCCAACCCGCAGGAGAAGCTCGAGGTGCGGATGGACGCCGGGCACGTGCTGGCGCGGCTGCCCTCGCGCCACCAGTGAGGCCCGTCGTCCGCCTACCCTGCGCGGCATGAGGCGGACGGCGACCGCGCTGGTCGTGCTGCTGTGTGCCGCGTGCGGCGGTGCCCCGGCGGCGTCGTCGACCGCTCCGTCGTCATCGCCGTCGTCGGCTCCGTCGTCGGCTCCGTCGTCGGCCGTGCTGTCCTCGGGTCCGGCGGTGCCGCCGGTGACCGGCATCGAGGCGGTCGCCGTACAGCTGCGCACCGACGTGGCGATCGGCGGCCAGGTGCAGGTGCGGGTGACCGACACCGGCAGCGAGCCGTTCACGGTCACCTCCGTCGCGATCGACTCGCCCGGGTTCGCGCCGCTGCCCGACCGGGCCGTGACCGCGGCGTTCACGCCCGGGCGCACCGTCGACCTGCCCGCCCCCTTCGGGGAGGCGGTGTGCGACACCGCCGCCGAGCCCGCGGCCGCCCGGTTGACCGTCGTCCGTCCCGACGGCCGCACCGAGGTGCTGCGCGTGCCGCTGGCCGCCGCGGACCTCACCCGCATCCACGCCGACGCGTGCGCCGCGCGCGCGGTGCTCGCCGTCGCCGGCGTCACCGTGACCGGCCTGACCCTCGAGGGCGACACCGTCACCGGGACGCTGGCGATGGACCGCGGGGGCGACGACGACCGCGCGGTGACCCTCACCCGCCTCGAGGGCAACGTGCTCTACGACGTCGAGGCCGACCTGCCGGTGACGCTGGGCGAGGGGGAGGCGAGCCGCGAGGTCGGGCTGACGTTCACGACGGCGCGCTGCGACCCCCACGCGCTGGCCGAGACCAAGCAGCCGTACCTGTTCGTGCTCGGCGTGCAGGTCGACGGCGAGGACGAGGTGACCGTGGACCTGCCGCTGGACCAGGCGCAGCGCGACACGCTGTTCGCGCTGACGGAGGCCGCCTGCTGACCGGCCCCCACATGGGACCGGTCCGGCCGGCCCGGGGGGAACGGGGCGGCCGGACCGGGGTCTGGCGTGCGGTCTCGCCGTCCGGCGCCGCACTGGTGGTGACCGTAGGTAGTCGGCGACGGGGGCGGCGATCCCCCGGAGGAGTGCACCTCCCCGTCCGGGTGGCGACCACGGCGACGGAGGGTTCCGATCCGGCCCGCGGGGGCACCCCGGCCGGGTGTTCTTCTTCTTCTCGAACCGGCTGGGCTGTCTCGGGTCCCTGCTCGTCTCCGCGGTGCTGACGATCGTCGTCCTGCTGGTCCTCGACGTGCTGTGACCCGTCAGTGACCGCCGCCCCGGTCTGGGAGACTTGACGGCGCCGGGCCTCTAGCTCAACTGGCAGAGCAGCGGACTTTTAATCCGCGGGTTGTGGGTTCGATCCCCACGGGGCCCACCGTGAGCGCGTGGTGCTCTGCGGCGCGGACCGAGCGGGCCGTGCCGATCCCGCTCAGCCGAGCGCCGGGACCTCGGTGGACGGGTCGCCGTCGGCGGCAGCGGCCAGGGCCGGCACGACCTCGTCGAGCAGGTAGGGCAGCGACAGCGGGCTGCCGAAGCCGAGGGCGGCGGACACGTCGCCGGAGTAGCCGCCGAGCAGCACCGTGCGGTCCTCGGTCACCACGTCGAGGGCGGACAGCAGCGTGTCGGCGTCGGCGTCGTCCCGGTCGTAGCCGTTCACCGCCAGCACGTCGGCCTCCAGCAGGTCCAGCCGCTCCTGGCTGACGTCGGTGCTGGTGTCGGGGACGGTGAAGCCCAGGTCGGTGAAGAACTGGGTGCGCAGGTCGTCCCCGCCGAGCAGGTAGTGGCCCGACCCGACGCCGGTCAGGTCCACGGCGGCCGAGCTGCCGGCGAAGTCGGGGTTGTCCTCGACCGCCTGCCGGAACCGGCCCTCGACGTCGTCGACGAGCTGCTGCGCCTCGTCCTCCCGGCCGAGCGCCCGGCCGGTGAGCAGGGTCTGCTCCTGCCACGGGGTGGCGCCGTCGGCGTACTCGTCGGTCTGCGCGAGCGTCGGCGCGATCCCGGACAGCTGCTCGTAGACCGCCTGGTCCATGAAGGAGTACACGCCCACGATCAGGTCGGGCTCCAGGGCGGCGACCGCCTCGAGGTCGATCTCGTCGCTGCCCACGGTCGGGATGTCCTCCGCCGGGAGGAGGTCCTGCGCCCAGGGGCGGGCAGTGGCGTCGTAGTCGCCGAGGAGCTCGCGCTCGCCGACCGGGGTCACGCCCAGGGCGAGCACGAAGTCCTGGTCGTTGAAGCCGACGGTGACCACGCGCTGCGGCTCCGCGGGGATCTCGGTGGTGCCGAACCGGTGCTCGATGGTCAGCGGGAAGGCGCCCGACGAGGACGACGGGCCGGCGGCGGACGCGGTGTCGTCCTCCGAACCGCCGCAGGCGGTCAGCCCCCCGGACAGGACCAGGACGGCGAGGGGGACGGCGAGGCGGGCGGGACGCGGCAGGCTCGTGAACACCCGGTGAGGTTAGCCTGCCCTAATCGCTCAGTACGCGGTGCACTCCTCGTCGGCCCTCGCCGGGTCGCCGTGGCGCACCAGACCGGTGCCGTCGGCCCCCTGCACGTCGACGTACGGGTCGGTCACGCCCTGCCCCTCGAGCCAGCCGACCGCCCCCTCGCACACGGCGATCGCCTGCTGCGCCTCCGGGCTCCCGGGGTCGGTGATGACCGTCCGGATCTCGACCCGGTCGGGCTGGGTCCGCTCGGCGGAGACGACGGCCGCACCCCACACCGCGCCCCCGGCGGCGGTCCGCAGCTCCTCGGTGACGTCGCCGACCTGCGCGCCGGGCGGGGCCTCGCCCCCGGACGGCGTCGGCGCGACGGACGGGCTGCTGTCCGCCGACGACTCCGCGGACGGGTCGGCGTCGTCCTGGTCGGTGCCGGCCGCGAGGGCCACGACGACCGCGAGGGCGGCGAGGAGAGCGGCCGCGACCAGCGCCCACCGCACCCACGGTCTGCGCACCTGCGGCGGGGTCCCGTCCACGGCGGGACCCTAGTGCGCCCTCGGTCCGCCCGGAACCGGATCGGTCGCGGGCCGCCGTCCGCTCCCGTCCAGGTCGAGCACGAGCTCGCGGAACGGGCGGTCGCCGGGGCCGGGGGAGTCGCGAACCGCGCGGAACCCGGCCGAACGGCACAGCGCGAGCGACCGCTCGTTGAAGGTCGCGACGGCGGCGCGCACCGCCGTCGTCGCCCCGAGGTCGCGGGCCAGGCGCACCACCTGCCCGACCAGGTGGGTGCCGAGCCCTCGGATCGTGACGGCCGGGTGGACGCCCATGCCGACGTCGACGGTCCCGGGCGCCGGCTCCTGGCCGCGCACCCGCGCCTCGGGCCCGACCACCGCGAAGGCGAGCACCCGGCCGTCCCCGTCGACGGCGGGGTGGTGGCCGGAGCCGTCGGCGGCCCGGGCCAGGAACAGCCCGGCGGAGCGGGGGCCGGAGTCGTAGAGGTCGAAGGGCGGCGGGTGGGCCCAGTCCGCGACCCCGGCCGCCTCGGCCTCGGTGAACGGCCGGCGCAGGAGGGTGAGCACGACGGCACGGTAGGCCGTCCGGGGACGCGACACACCCACGCGAGCTATTGACTGTCGATAGATCCTCCCCGAGAGTCGATGCATGTCGATCGTGCACCGGGTGGTGCTGCCCCTCCGGGTCCTGCTCGTGGTGGTGTTCGGAGCCCTGCTGGCCGCCCAGGTGTGGGCGGTGCCGCGGATGGTCCCGGACCTGGCCGACCCGTCGCTGGAGCAGTCGCTCGTGCAGTCGGCGATGACCGCCGCGGCGGTGCTCGCGCTGCTGTGCGTGCAGGCCGTCGTCGTGTGCACCTGGCAGCTGCTGACGCTGGTCACCCGGGACCGCATCTTCAGCGAGGCCGCCCTGCCGTGGGTCAACGGGATCGTGTGGGCGGTGGTCGCCGGCTGGGGAGGGCTCCTGGGGACCTTCGTCGGCACGTACTACTTCATCGTCGACGGGGTCAGCGACGATGCGGCGCTGTTCGCGATCCTGCTGGTGCTGCTGCTCGTGGGCGCCGTGGTGGGGCTGCTCATGGTGGTGATGCGCGCCCTGCTGCGGCAGGCGACCACGCTGCGGACCGACATGGAAGCGGTCATCTGATGCCCATCGTCGTCCGCATCGACGTCGAGCTGGCCCGCCGCAAGATGAGCGTGGGGGAGTTCGCCGAGCGCGTCGGGCTCACCCCGGCCAACGTCGCCGTGCTCAAGAACGGCCGCGCCAAGGCGGTCCGCTTCAGCACCCTCGAGGCCATGTGCCGGGTGCTCGGCTGCCAGCCCGGCGACCTGCTCGAGTGGGTCCCCGACGAGCAGGACGCCGCGCAGTCCCCGCAGGAGGCGCACCGGTGATCACCGTCCGCGGTCTCACGAAGCGCTACGGCCGGGTCCTCGCCGTCGACGACCTGAGCTTCGACGTCGAGCCGGGGAAGGTCACCGGCTTCCTCGGGCCCAATGGCGCCGGCAAGTCCACGACGATGCGGGCCGTCCTCGGGCTGGACCGGCCGACGGCGGGGACGGCGCTGGTCGGCGGGCGGCCGTACGCCACGCTCGGCGAGCCGCTGCGCGAGGTCGGCGCGCTGCTCGACCCCGGCGCGGTGCACCCCGGGCGCACCGGACGCGCCCACCTGCGCGTGGCCGCCCGGAGCAACGGCATCCCCCTGCGCCGCGTCGACGAGGTGGTCGAGCAGGCCGGGCTGGGCGCCGCGGCGCGCCGCCGGATCGGCGGCTACTCCCTCGGCATGCGCCAGCGCCTCGGCATCGCCGCCGCGCTGCTCGGCGACCCCGGCGTGCTGCTGTTCGACGAGCCGGTCAACGGCCTCGACCTCGACGGCGTCCGCTGGATCCGCGGGCTGCTGCGCCGCCTGGCCGACGAGGGCCGCACCGTGCTGGTCTCCAGCCACCTGCTCGGCGAGGTGGAGCAGACCGCCGACCGGCTGGTGGTCGTCGGCCGCGGCCGCCTCGTCGCCGACACGACGACGGCGGAGCTCCTGCGCGGGCTGGGGAGCCGCCGGGTCCGGGTGCGCTGCGCCCGGCCGGACCTCCTCCTGGCCGGGCTCGCCGCACGCGGGGCGGCCGTCGAGCGCGTCGACGCGCACGAGCTGCGGGTCGAGGGCCTCGGGGCCGAGGACGTCGGCGAGGTCGCCGCGGCCGCCGGTGCCCCGCTGCACCACCTGTCCGAGGTGCGGCAGTCGCTGGAGGAGGCCTACCTGGCGCTGACCGCCGGGAGCGTGGAGTACGCCGGGAGCGACCCGGTGCCGGCCGGAGCGGCCCGGTGACGGCGGTCCCGGCCCGGGGAGCCGGTCCCGTGTCCACCCCGCGCGTCCTGGGGCGCACCTGCGCCGCCGAGTGGACCCGCCTGTGGACGGTGCGCACGAGCTGGTGGTTCCTGCTGGCCGCCACCGTGGTCCTGCTCGGCGTCGGTGCCCTGGTCGGCACCGAGGTGGCGGGGGAGCCCGCCGGCGCCTCGCAGGAGCCCGCCTGGCGGGTGGCCTCGGCCGCGGTGGTGCCCGCGCAGTTCGCCCTGCTCGGGCTGGCCCTCACCGCCGTGACCGCCGACCACGGCACCGGCGGGATCGTGCCGACCCTGCAGTGGACGCCGCGGCGCGGCGTGCTGTCCACCGCGCGGGCGGCCGTGGCGGTGCTGTCGGCGACCGCCCTCGGCGTCGTCCTCGCCGCCGCCTCCGCGGGCACGGCCGCCCTCGCCTCCGGGGGCCGGCTCGACCTGCCCGCCGCCGACGGCGTCCGGGTGCTGGGCACCGTGGCGCTCGTCGTGGCGGCCGGGGCGGCGCTCGCGGTCGGGCTGGGCGCGCTGCTGCGCAGCACCGCCGGGGCGCTCGTCGGCGTGTTCCTCCTCGTGCTGGTGCTCCCGCTGCTGCTGGGCAACGCCGGCTGGGCCTGGGCGACGGCGGTGGCCGAGGCGCTGCCCGGCACCGGCGCCGTCTCCCTGCTGCTGGGCGAGGACGGGCAGGGGACCACCCGGCAGGCCGCGGTCACCGTGCTGCTGGCCTGGGCCGGCGGCGCGCTCCTGCTGGGCTGGCTGCGCACGGTCCGGGACGACGTCCGGTGAACGCCGACGTCCTGGTGGTCGGCGCCGGGCTGGCCGGGCTGCACACCGCCACCCGGCTCGCCCGGCGCGGGCACGACGTGCTGCTGGTCGACCGGCGGACCCGGCTGGCCGGCGCCGTCCGCACCACGGGCATCTTCGTCCGCAAGACGCTCGACGACTTCCCGCTGCCCGCCCAGCACCTCGGCCCGCCGATCCGGCGCGTGGTGCTCCACCCGCCGGGGCTCGACCGCCCGGTGGTCCTCGACAGCGACCGCGACGAGTTCCGGGTCGGCGACATGGGCGCGCTGTACGAGGCCGCCGCCCGCGACGCCGCCGACGCGGGCGTGCGCACCGCCCTCGGCACCCGGTACGCCGGCCGGCACGACGGCGCGGCCCTCCTCACCGGCCCCGGCGGCCCCGTCCGGGTGCGCGCCCGCTTCCTCGTCGGCGCCGACGGGGCCCGCTCCCGGGTGGCCGCCGACCTCGGCCTCGACCGCAACACCCACCTGCTCGTCGGCGCCGAGGAGGTCTTCCCGCTCGCCGGCGGCGGGGGCCCGCCGGCCTTCCACTGCGTCCTCGACCCGCCGCTCGCGCCCGGCTACCTGGCCTGGGTGGTCGACGACGGCCGGCACGCCCACGTGGGCGTCGCCGGGTACGCCGACCGCTTCCCCGACGGCCTGCGCCGGGCCCTCGACCGCTTCCGCGCGGTGGCGCCGCGGGTGGCGCCCGGGCTGGCCCTCGCCGACGACGTCGAGCGGCGCGGGGGCCCGATCCCCGTCGGCGGGCTGCTGCGCCGGATCTCCTGCGCCGACGGGCTGCTGGTCGGGGACGCCGCGGGCGCGGTCTCCCCCCTCACCGCCGGCGGCCTCGACCCCTGCCTGCGGCTGTCGGACCACGCCGTCGACGTCCTCGACGACGCGCTGCGCACCGGGCGGCCCGACGCGCTGGCGCACTACGACGGCGCCGCCCTGCGCGCCCGTTTCCGGGGCAGGCTCGCGCTGCGCCGCGGGCTGGCCCGGGTGCGCACGCCCGCGACGGCGACGGCGGCGTTCACCCTGCTGCGCACGCCGCCGGGGCGCGCCGCGGCCCGCCTCGTGCTCTTCGGCGACCGGTCCTTCCCGACCGTCCCCGCGCCCTCCCCGGTCGCCGTGTGAGGGTCAGAGCACCGTCGAGCCGTACATCTCGCCGAGCGGGTCGGAGATGAGCTCGATGCGGGCGCCGTCGGGGTCGCGGAAGTAGACCGAGACGCCGCTGTGCACCTCGTGCGGCACGCCGGCGTCGGTGAGCCGCTGAACCAGCTCCTGCCAGCGCTCGGGTTCGACGCTGATCGCCATGTGGTGCAGCCCGCCGAGCACCTCGGCGTAGGGGCCCACGTCCAGGCCGGGGAAGTCGAAGAACGCGACGAGGTTGCCGTTGCCGATGTCGAAGAAGAAGTGCGAGGAGCCGGGGTAGTCGCGGTTCTCGATCAGCTCGGTGAGGGGGAAGCCGAGGACGTCCTGGTAGAAGCGGATCGTCCGCTCCACGTCGCTGCTGATCAGCGCCGTGTGGTGCAGGCCGCGCGCGGTGGAGGCCGGGCGCTGCCCGGCGGGCCGCAGGTGCGCGTCGCGGATGCGGGCGCGCTCGGCCTCCAGCGCCGTCAGGTCGCGGGTCTGGGTCATCGGGGCGTCCCCTCGGGGTCGGCGGTCGGCTGGTCGGCGGGCAGCCCGAACTGCGCCCGGCGGCGGGCCGGGACCAGGTCGAGGTAGTCGGGGTGGCGCCTGACGTAGGCGCGGATGAACGGGCAGAACGGGAGCACCTGCGCTCCCGAGGCGCGGACGGCGTCGAGGGCACCCCGGGCCAGCACCGACCCGAGCCCCCGTCCCTCGAACGCCGGCTCGACCACGGTGTGGGTGAACGACACCGCCGACGGCGTCCGCCGGTACTCGGCGTACCCGGCGACCTCGCCGTCCACGAGCACCTCGAAGCGGGAGGCCTCGGGGTGGTCGACGACCCGCGGTTGGCTGTCGGTCACGGCGGTCCTCCGATCGGGCGTCGTCGGCCCGCATCCTCGCGCAGATCGGCCGGGGACGGGGAGGGTCGGGCCCGCGGTGTCAGGCGGGGACGTGCGGGCGGCCGCGGGCCGGCGCCGGGGCGGCCGGGCCCAGGACCACCGGCAGCGTGGCGTGGCCGCGCAGGATGACGGTGCCTCGGCGGGTCGACGGGCCGGCGGGGGCGAGGTCGGGGAACCGCTCGAACAGCGCCCGCAGCGCCACCTCGCCCTCCATCCGTGCCAGCGCCGCGCCCAGGCAGAAGTGGATGCCGCTGGAGAACGCCACGTGGTCACGGGCGTTGGGGCGGGTGACGTCGAAGGTGTGCGGGTCGGGGAAGACCAGCGGGTCGCGGTTGGCCGCGGCCAGCACCAGGATCACCAGGTCGCCCTCGCGGACCGGGACACCGGCGACCGTGGTGTCGCGCAGCGCCCGCCGCCCGGTCCGCTGCACCGGCGACTCCACCCGCAGCACCTCGTCGACGGCGTTGGGCCACAGCGACGGGTCCGCGGCCAGCAGGCGGCGCTGGTCGGGGGAGGCGAACAGCAGCGCCGCGCCGTTGCTCACCAGGTTGACCGTGGTCTCGAAGCCGGCGCCGAAGACCAGCGCCGCGGTGGCCAGGAGCTCCTGCTCGGTGAGCGCGCCGCCGTCGTCGTCGGCCGCCGTGACCAGCGCGGACAGCAGGTCGTCCCCGGGATCGCGGCGCAGCCGCCGCAGGTGTCCGCGGAACCAGGTGTCGAGCTCGGCGAGGTTGCGCTCGACCTCGCGGAAGGTGCGCCAGCCCAGGCCCATGTCCAGGCTCGGGGTGGCGCCGTCGGCCCAGGTGAGGAACTGCTCGCGCATCGACACCGGCACGCCGAGCACCTCGGAGATGACGGTGACCGGCAGCAGGCTCGCGTAGCGGGCGACGAGGTCGACCTGCCCGCCGGCCGCGGCCTCGCTCTCGAGGTCGTCGAGCAGCTCCTCGGCAATGGCGCGGGTGCGCTCCCGCAGCCGGGCGACGGCGCGGGCGCTGAAGGCGCGGCTGACCAGCCGGCGGTAGCGGGTGTGCTCGGGCGGGTCGACGGCGAGCATCGACGGCGGGTCGATCGGCCCGACGCTGGGCCGCGGGCCGGCCAGCCGGAGCGCCGTCCGCAGCACCGGCGGCAGGCCCTCGGTGCGCGACCCGCCGATCTGCCCGAAGTCGCCGCTGCGCAGCACCTCGGTGCAGACGGCGTGGTGGACGCTGACCTTGGAGAACGCGCCGCCGACCAGGGGGGCGGGGGTGCGCAGCCGCTCGTAGTGCGCGAACGGGTCCTCCCGGACGGCGGGGTCGCGCAGCACCTCGGCGTCGGCGTTGCCGGCGCGGGCCCGGGCCCGGATCGCCAGCCGCATCACCCCGTGCGTCGCCGCCCAGCGGACCCCGCTGCGCGCCGTCGACACCACTGCCATCCCCGCCGCCTCCCGTGTGCCCCCGGGCCGGTACCGCTCGGTACGGCCGCGCAGCGCCATCCTGCGCAGCGGCCCGCCTGCCGTCCACCCGGCCCCGCCGGGTCGCGGTCGCCGGGACGCGCCGGGGGTTGAGCCGAACCGGGGTCGTCGTGCGGTTTCGGCACATCCCCACGCTCCGCCCGGCGCGGAACGGTCGACTTGTGGGCGGTTGGAAAGGCAGGTCAGCGGCCCGGGCCGGCGCCTTCGCAACGATCCGGGAACGCCGTGTCCCGCGGGTCGTCCGCGGCGGTGGGACACCGGTCCCGCGCCCCTACCGTCCTGTCATCCGCACCGCCTCCCCCCGGTGGTCGCGGTCGCCGTCGCACTTCCCCTCGACGGCCCCATGGACGGGACGAACGGTGGACACGGTGGTTCTGCGCAGCAGTGAGGTCCGGCTCGACGGCGAGGCACGCCTGGGCTGGTGGTTGGTGAGCGAGGACGGGTTCGGGCCCGGCCGGCTGGTCGACGGTCCCTTCCCCGACCGCGCCGGCGCGGCGTGGGCCGCGGCCGGGCACGCGGTCGACGAGGGCGCCAGCCTGCGCCCGGTGTACGGGCTGCGCCGGCCCGACGGCGGGCTGCACCGCCGGCCCTCCCCGCAGGAGATGGCGTGGCTGGCCCACCTCGGCGACCAGCTCGACCGGCTGCCCGAGGACTGGGACGCCGCCCTCGCCGACGACGACCCGCTGGCCACCCTCGTCGTCGAGGTCGCCGCGGCGCTCACCGAGGCCGGCCTGCCGCTGTGGGACGCCACCGGCTCCGGCACCGCGCTCGGCGGCGCGTGCGTGAGCGCCGAGCCCGGTCTCGACGGTGTCGTCGTCGGCTGGCGGCAGCACGACCGGATGAGCGTCGAGCAGGTCCACGGCCTGGTCGCCGACATCTCCATCCAGGCGGTCATGAACCGCGCGCTGGCCGACGTCCTCTGGCTGCGCGGCCTCGAGGTCACCCCGCTCGGCGGGGACGCCGGCGGCTCCATCGTCCGCTACGCCGACTGAGCGGCCGGCGCACCCACAGACCACACCGCACGTCCACAGGGACGCCGTCGACACCGACGGCGTCCCTGTGGCGTTCCCGGGGCCGGTGCGCCCGCGTCCGCCGGCCGTGGGAGGCTCGGCCGGGCCGGCACGACGCGCGACACGCCGCCCCTCCCGTGGCCGCTCCGGAACGACCGCACGGCTCGCGGACCGCGCCACGCGGGGGAGCCGACGGCGAGTCGACAAGACGGTGCCCGCAACGGCGGGTGACCGGCCCCTGAGCAGGGCGGACACAACGATCACGTGACGCCGCCGCCGCAGGTGCCGCCGGCGGGCCGTGTCGGGGGCCCGCGGGCCCGATGCTCGTCCCGTCACCGGCACTTCCCCGGCCGGGACGTCCGCACGGGAGGAACCCATCGTGAGCGCGCCCGCACCACCGGCACCGTCCCCGCTCGCCCCGGCCGCACGCGGCGAGGACGGGCTGGGCATCGCCGACCTCGTCACCCTGCTGGGCCTCGAGGCCGCCGACGACCCGGCCGACGACGCCCCCGACAGCTCACCCCTCGGCGCACCCGACACCGCGCGCAGCCCGCGCGAGGCCGTCGCCGTCGTCCGGGCCTGGGTCCGCCGGGCCGCCGACTGGGGCTCCGGCCCGCAGCGCTCCTGGTGCGCCTGGTGAACGAGCCGGTCCTCCTCTGGCCCCTGGTCGCGGTCCTGGGGTTCGTCGCGATGGCCGGCGTGGTCGTCGCGCTCGGCCGCGCCTCCACCGCGCGCTACGAGTTCGAGCGCAACCGCGTGCGTCCCCAGCAGCCGGCGCCCGCGCCGCTGCCCGCCGACGCCGGCGCTGAGGTCGCCGCCGTCCTCGCCGACGTCCCGGTGCCGGTCCCCGGCGGCCCGGCCGGGGACGGCGCGGAGGTGGCGCTGCAGGCCCGCACCGCCGTGGGTCTCGCGCCGCACCCGGCACCGTCCGCCCACCCCGCGGGCCGGCGGCTCGCCGACGCGGGTACGCCGGCGGCGTGGTGGCTCGTCGACACCGAGAGCGACCCGGCGGCCCCCGCGGCGCTGGCCGGCCCGTTCGACGACCGGGTCGAGGCCGAGTGGACGGCGCTGTCCTGCGGGCTCGAGGGCGACGCCCGCGCCGTCCACGGCACCCTGCGCACGGACGGCACGGTCGCCCGGCGCCCGTCGGTGCAGGACCGGGCGTGGCTCACCGAGCTCGGGGAGCAGCTCGACCGACTCGCCGACGACTGGGACGAGCTGCTCACCGACGAGGACGCGCTGACCACGCTGGTCGTCGAGGTGACCGCGGCGCTGGTCGAGGCGGGGCTGCCGCTGCACGACTGCTCGGGCGCCGACCGCGGCGAGGTGCCGGCGGGCGGGGTGTGCCTGACCCCGGAGCCGCTGTACGGCGGGATCCTGGTCAGCTGGCGCCAGCACGACCGGATGGCCGTGCAGCAGGTACGCGGCGCCGCGCTGGACACCGCCGTGCAGCGCACGATGAACCAGACGCTGACCGCGCTGCTGGTGCAGTTCGGGTTCGTCGTCGAGGAGTTCGGGGAGGCCGGCTGCCCGCTGGTCACCGCGATCCGGTCTCACCCGTCGGCGGTGTAGCGGGGGCCCCGTCCGAGGCACGGGGAGCTTCCTGCACGTCCTGGCGGCGCAGACGTGCGGAAGGCTCCCTCTGCCTCGCCCGTGCGGACGCCGTCCGCGCCGTCCGCCCACCGCCCGGAGGGAGCCCGCCGTGCGCGTCCCGCACTCCGCCGCCGGGCTGGTGCTCGCCGCGGGCGTGGGACTGACCGGCTGCACCACCGTCGTCGCCGGCGTCGCCTCCCCGCCCGGCGGCGGGCCGCGCACCGACGCCGACCTGCCGGTGCACCTGGCCGAGGCCGGGGACGAGGCCGACCGGGTCGCCCGCAACGCGGCCGCCGACGTGCTCACCTGGTGGGAGGAGGTGGCCCCCCAGCTCTCCGGGGACGACTTCGACGGGCTCGACGGCGGCGTCTGGTCGATCGACCCGGCCGAGACCGACCCCGCCGACCTGCCCCGCGGTGACTGCTTCTCGGACGACGTCGCCGACCTGGCCGAGAACGCCTACTACTGCGGTGACGACGACGCCGTCGTCTACGACCGGGCGTGGCTGGCCGACCTGGCCGACGAGTACGGCCCGTTCATGGTCGCCGAGATCATGGCGCACGAGATCGCCCACGCCGTCCAGTCCGACGCCGGGCTCGACGCCCCCTCGATCGTCGCCGAGACCCAGGCGGAGTGCTTCGCCGGCGCGTGGACGCGGTGGGTGGTCGACGGCAACGGCGCGCACGTCGCCGTCCGGCCCGCGGAACTCGACCCCTACCTGCTCGGCTACCTGTACTTCGGCGACGCCCCCGGCACCTCACCGGACGCCGAGGACGCGCACGGGTCGCTGTTCGACCAGCTGTCGGCGTTCCAGGAGGGCTACGCCGACGGGGCGCGCGTCTGTGCCGCCTTCGACGAGTCGCGGCTGTTCACCCAGCAGGAGTCCGACCCGACGCGCGTCAAGGACGACCGGCCCGCCGCCGAGGTGGTGGCCGGCGCCGACGAGGTGCTCGACGCGTTCTGGCGGCAGGCGCTGGGCGCCGGCTTCCCCGGTACCGACGCCCTCGGCGGCCGGCTGACCGAGCCCGACGTGCGGGCCGCCGACGGCGCCGCCTGCGGGGGTGCGGACCTCGACCTGCAGTACTGCCCCGCCGACGGGTCGGTGCGCTACGACGCAGCGGGCCTGCTCGAGCCCGCCGCCGTCGACGTCGGTGACTTCGCGGTGCCGGCGCTGCTCGGTCTGCCCTACGGGCTGGCGGTGCGCGACCAGCGCGGGCTGACGGTGGACGGCCCGGCCGCGGTCGCGGGCGCCGCGTGCGCCACCGGCTGGCTGACCCGCGAGGCGTTCGACGGCGAGATCGAGGACGTGCGGCTCGCGCCGGGCGACGTCGACGAGGCCGTGACGGCGCTGCTGCAGTACGGCACCGACCCCGCCGTGCTGGCGCCCTCGGGGCTGTCGGGCTTCGAGCTGGTCGACGCCTTCCGGCGGGGCTTCGTCGACGGCGGCGACCGCTGCGGGTTCTGACGGCGTCGGTCGTCGTCGCCGCCCGCCCGGCCGGCTCCTCCCGTGGTGACGCGCAGGTGACGCCCGGCCCCTAGGTTCCGGGCTCAGCCGTCCCCGCCCGCGTGGCGGGTGATCAGGGAGCGGAGGGACCGCGCATGCCTGCCCCAGAACTGGTGTCGGCCTCGTCGACGCCGTACCGAGCGCTCCTGTGGGAGCTGGACGTCGCGGGGAGGCTGATCAGGTCCAAGCAGCTGGACTTCACGATGCAGGCGCAGACCGAGTCCAACTGGTGCTGGGCGGCCACGTCGAGGAGTGTGTCGCACTTCTACTGGTTCCTGAGTCCGTGGACGCAGTGCCGGGTGGCCAACGCGGAACTGGCGCGCACCGACTGCTGCGGATCACCGGCACCCACGCCGTGCAACGTGCCGTGGTACCTCGACCGGGCGCTCACCCGGACCCGCAACTTCGTCAGGATCACCGGACCGGTCGCCTTCTCGGTGGTCCGCGCGGAGATCGACGCGGGCCGCCCCGTGGGAGCGCGGATCGGCTGGTCCGGCGGTGGCGGGCACTTCATGTGCATCTACGGGTACAGCACGGTCCTGGGGCAGGAGTACGTCGACATCGACGACCCGATCTACGGAAAGTCGCACCTCACGGTCGCGGACTTCTCCACGAACTACCAGGGCAGCGGAACCTGGACACACACCTACTTCACGAAGAGGTACTCCACGGTGCCGATCAGGCGAATCCCGGTGCAGGACTCCGTCATGCGGCGCATCTGGGAGGCCCGTTCCCTGCTCAGGCTCAAGACGGACGTGACCCCGGACCAGGCCCGGCAGTCGGCCACCGACACGTCCCCGTCCCTGGGCCTGGCGCAGCCCGTCTTCGTCGTGGGGCTCGACGCTCTCGCGGGCGAGCAGGACGCGACCGGGACGGCGGTCGGGCTCCGGGTCTACGAGACGGCCGCCGGTCTTCTCCAGGCGTTCTACGACGTGGACGAGGGAGAGGACGGCCGGATCCGTCAGATGTCGGCCTCCGCCCAGCACCTGGAGCCCTTCGCCCGGGCGCTCGACGCGGCGGTGCAGGTCTCCGAGCAGCAGGAAGGGGAGGCCGAGCTCCGGCTCTACCGGGTCCCCGCGCTCAACTTCGAGGCCCTCTGGCTGCACTACGAGGAACCCGGTCACGACCAGTTGGTCCCCATCACCGGCCTGGGACCGATCCCGGCAGGGGTGGCCGCGCCCTTCGGTGAGGCGGTCGGTGCACTCCGGGAGGCGGCCCGCCCGCTGATCCAGATGGACGACACGATGGGGGCCTGACCTCCAATGGTCCGGGAGGTCGCACCGGACCACCGGACGTGACCTGCTGGAGACCGCAGCGAGCCGCACGGGTGGTCCCGCCGTGCACGTCAGAAGGGCGGCGGGTCGTCGTCCGGGTCGGCCGGCTCGTCGGCTCCAGGCGGTTCGGGTTCCGGCGGTGGTGGTCGCAGGCCCGGTGGACGGGTGGTGCGGGTGATGCCGGAGGGGGTGGTGACGGTGAGTGTCCCGTCTGCGGCCATGTGGAAGCGCCAGCCGCGGGCGAAGGTCTTCACCCGGTGATGCGAGCGGCACAGGCAGCACAGGTTGGCGCAGTCGGTGGCCCCGCCTTCGGCGTGGGGGAGGACGTGGTCGGCGTCGGCCCAGCCGACCCGCTGCCCGCAGGTGGGCATCCGGCAGGTGCGGTCGCGGGTGCGCACGAACGCCTGCTGCGCCGCCGAGGGCGTGTAGCCGTCCCGGCCCGCCGGCCGGTCGAGCACCGCGCACCCGCACTTGGCGTCCCCGCCATCGCAGGGGTGGTCGGGGCAGCCGCGGGCGGCCAGCCGTCGCAGCCGGTCCAGCGTCGCGGTCGCCCGCAGCGTCCCGTCGCCCTCGGTCAGCGCCACCGTCACCGACCCACCCTCGGGGGCCTGCACGCCGAGGGCGTCGAGCTGGGCGAGGAGTGCCCGTAGGTGGGCGGCGGTGATCGGCAGCCCGTTCACCTCCCCGGCCTGGTCCGAGCGGCCGGCCAGCGACGCCAGCGACGCGATGATCTGCAGGTGCGCGGTCACCGGCGGGCGGCTGTCGTCCCACGGGCGCTGCAGCAGGTCGGCGAACACGAGTGTGCGCAGCTGCCCGATCGGGCGCGGATCGCCGTCGGCCTTCAGCATCCGCGCCAGTGCATCGACGGTCGCGTGGCAGGCGGCGGCCACGTCGGTGGGCAGGTCGGCGGCGAGGGTGCTCATCCCGTCGGACGCCGAGGGGTAGACGCGCACGTCGGACCGGCGTTCGGCGGTCTTCCGCCGCTGGTCGACCGCGTCGGCGTCCGCTTCGAGCAGCAGTTCGAGTGCCCGCTTCTTGACCTTGCCGACGGTCAGGCCGGCGGCCTCGGGCAGCACGGCGGCCTCGATGCGCCGGGCCAGGGCCGGGGCGGTGTGCTGCAGCACGTCGACCAGCGCCCGCGCACGGGCCTCGTCCAGCTCCCCGGCGGCGAGTGCGGCCCAGGTGGCGGGCAGGCGTTCGCGGTAGGTCCAGGCGCGGGTGGCCAGGTGGTTGGCGGTACCCCGGCCGCAGTTGAGCACCACCGCCAGCTCGGCGGTGAAGAACTCCGACACACCGGGCAGCTCGCCATCGGGCTTCCAGGAGCCACGGCGGGCACCGGGCGTGCCGGGTGGCGGGTCGTCGTCATCGGGGCTGTCGTCGGCCAGGCCGAGGACCAGCTCGGCCTCGTAGGCGGCGGTCTGCGCCTTGAGCGCGGCGATCTGCTGCAGCTCGGTGGCCTTCTGCTCGCGTGAGAGCAGGCCGACCGGCAGCCGACGGAACTCCGGCGGGCGGGAAGCGAGCAGGTCGAGGAGGTCACCCGCCACCGGCGACTCGACGTCCTCGATCTCCTGCACGACCCCGAACCTACGCACGGGGTACGACAGTTCCCGCAGGTCAACGGCGCGATGCGCTGGACCGGGGAGGGCGACGAGCAACCGACAGGGTGGCTCGACCCCCGCGGGTGCCCCTCGGAGTGGCAGCCGTCCCGAACCCCGCGGTCCGCGTCACCCGGAGCGTGACCCGAGGCGGTCAGTCGCCCTCGTCGAGGAACGCGTCGACCACCGGCGCCAGCTCGTCGGCCTCGGTGACCAGCGCCAGGTGTCCGCCGTCGTAGAGGTGCAGCCGCGCGCGCGGGATGCCGCGGGCCAGGATGCGGGCGTTGACCAGCGGGATGATCGGGTCGTCGTCGCCGGCGAGCACGAGGGTCGGCTGCCGGATGAGGGAGAGGAACGGCAGGCTGCTCCAGCCCGCGCTCGCGGCCAGCTGGTAGTAGTAGCCGCGCCGCGGACCCACCCGGGTGTGCGCGTGCAGGGCCCGCGCGGCCCGTGCCGGGTCGTCCCGCACCGTGCCGCCGTAGAGCTCCCCGGCCACGCGGGTGGCGTAGCCGGGGTCGCGGTGCCGCCGCGGCGTGAGCATGTGCGAGAGCACCCGCGGGTGCGCCGGCACCATGAGCGACCCGGTGCCGGTGGCGGCCAGCACCAGCCGGCGGCAGCGGCGGCGGTGCTGGACGGCGAAGTGCTGCGCCAGCCCCCCGCCCCACGACAGCCCCAGCACGTCGACGGCGCCGCGGTGCCCGAGCCGGTGCAGGACGCCGGAGACCACCGGCGTCAGCGTGGCCAGCACGTAGGGGACGACCGGCTTGGGCGAGCCGCCCACCCCGGGCACGTCGAAGCGGACGACGGTGCGGCGCGGGTCGAGCGCGTCGACGAAGGGCTGCAGCACCTCGAGGCTGGCGCCGATGCCGTTCATCAGCACCAGCGGGGGACGGGAGCCGTCGCCGGCGCGCTCGGACACGCGCAGGGTGCGGCCCCCCACGGTCAGCGCCCAGACGGTCTCCCGGCCCGGCCGCCGCCGCGGCTCACTTGTCGAAGACATACGTCCCCGGCGCGTCACCCAGCACCGGCAGGTCGGCGCTCCCGAGCGCCTCGGGCGCCGGCACCTCCTCGCCGGCGCGCTCGGCCAGCCACGCGGTGAAGTCCGGCCACCACGAGCCCTTCTCCTTGTGCGCCGAGGCCAGCCACTCCTCCGGGTCGGCCGGGGTCTTGTCGGCCACCTGGAAGGACGCCTTCGGGTTGGTCGGCGGGTTGACCAGCGAGGCGATGTGGCCGGCGGTGGACAGCACGAACCGGCTGTCGCCGCCGAGCAGCTGGGTGGTGCGGTAGCAGGACTGCCAGGGGCACAGGTGGTCGGCGATGCCGGCGGTGACGTAGGTGTCGACGTCGACCGTGCCGAGGTCGACCGGCGTGCCGAGCATGCTCGCCCGGCCCGGCTCGGTGAGCTGGTTGCCGATGGCGACCTCGATGAAGTCGCGGTGCAGCGCGGCGGTCATCCGGGTGGTGTCGGCGTTCCAGTAGAGGATGTCGAAGGCCGGTGGGGGCTGGCCCTGCAGGTAGTTGTTGACCCAGTAGTTCCACACCAGGTCGTTGGGCCGCAGCCAGGCGAACACCTCGGCCAGCATCGCGCCGTCGAGGTAGCCCTTCTTCCGCGACCGCTCGGTGGCCTCCTTCACCGCCTGCTCGTCCATGAGCGCCCCGATCGTCCCGGCGCGGCCCCAGTCGAGGACGGTGACGGCGAAGCTGGCGGCGGCCACCCGGTCGAGCCGGCCGGTGGCGGCCAGGTGCGACAGCACCATCGCCAGGATGATCCCGCCGGAGCAGAAGCCCTGGAACGCGGTGCGGTCGCTGCCGGTGATCCGCTCGGCGGCGTCGGCGGCGTCGAGGACCGCCTGGCCATAGGTGTCCAGGCCCCACTCGGCGTGCCGGGCGTCGGGGTTGCGCCAGCTCATCATGAAGACCTGGTGACCGGCGGAGACGTAGTGCTCGACGATGCTGCGGCCGGGCGCGAGGTCGGTGACGTAGTACTTGTTGATCGTCGGGGGCACGATCACCAGCGGCACGGCGCGGACGGTCTCCGTCGTCGGCCGGTACTGGATCAGCTCGAACACGTCGGTCCGCAGGACGACGGCGCCCGGGGTGACGGCGAGGTCCTCACCGACGGTGAACGCGTCGGGCTCGACCATCGAGGGCACCCGCGGCGCGGTGGCGACGTCGGAGACCAGTCGGCGCAGACCCGACACGGCGTTGCGGCCGCCGGTGTCGATGACCGCCTTGAGGGCCAGCGGGTTGAGGAACGGGACGTTGCTGGGCGCGAGCGCGTCGACGACGTTGGTCAGCGCGAAGCGGATCCGCTCGTCGTCGCGCCAGTCGAGGTCGACGTCGTCGACGAGGCCCGCCGCGGCGCGGGCCGCGGCGATGTGCGCCTGCATCGTCCGCTTGAACAGGGGGTTGCCGGTCCAGGCCGGGTCGGCGAAGCGGCGGTCCTTCGGGTTGGGGGCGATCTCCGAGCGGCCGACCGCGATCCGCCCGACCTCGCGCGCCAGCTCCCCGCCGCGCCGGGCCACCGCGTCGGGGTGGCGGGCCAGCGCAGAGCCGAGCGCGGCGAGCGTGCGGACCGGCGGGACCATGCGCCGCAGCGGGCCGCGGGCGGCGTCGACGAGCACCATGTCCAGGCCCATGACGGCGTCGCCGGCCTGCTCCTCGGCGCTGCCGTCGGCGGCCGCGGCCGGGCGCGGGCGGGCGGTGTCGCGGTCGGGGCGCTGCGCGGTGCTCGTCATCGGGACTCCTCGGGGTCGTCGGATCCTGTGACCCGACTCACTCAAGCACAGCCGCCCGGCTCCGGCAGGAGGACGGCCGGCCGACGAGGAGCAGCACCAGCCCGCCGACGAGCAGGCCCAGTCCCGCGCCGCCCACGACGTCCAGCGGCAGGTGCGCCCCGGTCCACACCCGCGCCAGGCACACCCCGGTCGCCAGGACCACCCCGGCGATCCGCGCGCGGGGGCCCAGCCACGGCCAGGCCACCGTCAGCACGGCGGCGACGACGGCGGCGTGCCCGGAGACGAACCCGCGCCCCTGGGCGGCGGCCCCGCGCAGGACGGTGTCCTCCAGCAGCCCGGCCGGCCGCCCCCGCACGACGACGTCCTTGACGCCCTTGGCGGCCAGGTAGGTGCCGGCGCCGGCGAGCAGCAGCCCCGCGGCGAGCCGCCACCTGCGCAGCAGGGCCGCCACCAGCGCGCTCGCCGGCACGACCAGGAAGTTGCCCAGCTGCATGAACGGCCAGACCAGCAGGAACGGCACCGCGTCCACCCCGTTGACCGCCCGGAACACCGCCGCCTCGGCCGCGCCCACGTGCGTGCGCTCGATCGGCAGTGCCGCCAGCACCAGCACCAGCGCGCCCGAGACGCCCAGGACGGCGTCGCCGCCCCGCCGCAGGGGCGCCCGGCGGGGAGCCGCCGGCCCGGTCACACCGTCTCCGGGACCAGCTCCGTGCGCGGCGCGGAGTTGGGCTCCCGGCGCCAGGAGTGGTTGGTCCGCCAGAAGATGTAGGTGCCCAGGCCCAGCGGGATGGGCAGCACGTAGGTGAGCCCGCGGAACACCAGGACCCCGGCGGCCACCAGCGCCCGGTCGCCGCCGGCCGCCGACAGGCCCGTGATCAGCGCGAGCTCGACGACGCCCAGCCCGCCCGGGGTGAACGGGATGGCGGTGAGCAGCCGGGCGAAGGCGAAGACGGCGAGGATCTCGACGACGCCCACCTGCTCGGCGGTCACGCCCACCGCGCGCAGGGAGAGCACCAGCACCAGGAACAGCGACAGGTGGCTGACCACCGTGGTCAGCGTCAGCCAGTGCCAGCGGGCGTGCAGCAGCAGCGCCGTCCGGTCGCGGAACTTCGTCGTCGCCAGGTCCCAGCCGTGCACCGGTGGCCGGCCGAAGGGCCTGATGACGGCGGACGCCACGCGGCCCATGCCCCGGCCGATGCGGGCCGCGCTCTCCCGGCTGTGCAGGAGCAGGCCGAGCACGACCACGGCCGCCACCAGCCCGGCGACCCCGGCCAGCCCGGCCAGCAGCCGTCCGGTGGTCGGGGAAGAGGTGAAGGCCAGCAGCGCGAGGGCGAGCACCGGCAGGCCGAGCTTGGCGAAGTTGTTCCACAGACCCGACAGCAGCAGCATCACCGACGTCCGGGAGCGCGAGAAGCCCCACGAGGAGTTCATCCCGTAGGTCAGCCCCAGCGACAGCGCCGCGCCGGCGACGACGGTGTTGGACACCGCGGTGGTGGTCAGCGTCGACACCGTCGCCTCGCGCAGCCGCAGGCCCGGCATGGTCGTGACCATCACGAACTGGTAGGTGGCGAGGTTCCACGCCGCGGCCAGCGCCAGCAGGGCCACCTCGGCCCAGGTCATGCTCCGCACCGCCGCCCAGACGTCGGACAGGCTGGTGAACTGCGGCAGGAACCAGACGAAGACGGCGACGGCCAGCGCCACCGACAGCAGCGGGGTCAGCACCCGGCGCCACAGCGGCTTGCGCTGCGGTGGCCGGGCGGGCGGGGCCTGGGGGGCGACGGCGGTCACGGCGGGTCCCTCCCGTCGTCGGTGGCGGAGCGGCCGGCCTCGGGCGGGTCGGCGTCGGGCGGGTCGAGGTGCAGGCGTTCCCTGCTGGCCTCGTGCACCTGGGTGGCCACCTGCTCGCGGCTGACGACGCCCAGGCTCTGGGTGGCGAGGGCCAGCGGCTCGCCGCGGTTGTCGCCGGAGAGGGTGAAGACGATGGTCAGGCAGCCGCCCGGGAAGAGGTAGAGCCGCCGGCCGAGGTACTGCGGGGTCACCTGGGTCACCCGCTCGAAGCGGCGCAGGCCGTCGCGCTCGCTGGGGATCTCGGTGGCGCCGCGGGTGTCGCAGTCGGCGGTCAGCCGCACCTCGATGGCGCGTGCGCCGTCCCGGTCGGAGTCCAGCCAGAACCGGGCCGAGCCCCGGCGGGCGTCGAGCCCGGCGAACGTCCAGCCCACCGGCACGCTCTCGACGCACGGCACCCAGGTCGCCGTCGGCACCGACTGCGCCATGAGGACGACGCCGTTGGCGGCGTGGTCCTCGTCGCCGGTGCTGCAGGCGGGCACCTCGTGGCTGACGCTCGTCGACCCGTTGCCGCAGCCGGCGGTGGCCAGCGCGGCCGCGAGCAGGACGGCGGCGGCGGGGCGCCGGGGCGCGCTCACAGCGGGGACCCGAGCAGGTCCAGGCCCACGGCGAGCGCCAGCACGACCGCCAGGACGCTGACCAGCGTGAGCCCGACGCGGCGGAAGGACCACCGCTGGATGCGCACCGGCGGCAGCCGGTACGGCAGCAGCCGCACGAAGTCCGCGTGCAGGTCGCGGCCCTGCGAGCGCAGCATCCGGCGCAGCTGGGAGGGCATGGTCAGGCCGCGGGTGGCGGCGAAGGCCTCGGCGATCTCCTCGTCGGAGAACTGCAGCCGCGCCCGGGCCAGGACCCGCGCGGCGTCGGTGCGCAGCGCGAGGACCAGCAGCATGTTCGCCAGGTCCACCGCCTGCCGCCACGGGCTGGGGCGCACCTCGGCGAACGCCGAGTCGATGAGGAACACCGTGCCGTCGCGGACCATCAGGTTGGCCGGCTTGATGTCGCGGTGGGCGAGGCCGGTCTCCCACAGCCGGCGGACGATGGCCAGTCCCTGGTCGATGACGTCGTCGTCGACGGGGACGTCGGGGTCGCCGATCTCGCGCGCGCCCTGGAGGAACTCGGCGACGAGCAGGTACTCCCGCTCCGGGGTGATCTCGACGATGCCCAGCGGGTGCGGCACCGGCAGCCCGGCGTCGGAGAGCAGGTGCAGCACGTAGTCCTCGTACTGCACCAGCCGGCGCACGCTGTGGTACGGCTTCTCGTCCTCGAGCCGGCCGTAGAGCAGCGTGCGGCCGAGCTTGAACCAGCGGTCGGACCGCAGGTGCGTGACGGCGTAGAGCTTGCCGAAGACGCAGCTCTCGTCCTCCTCCGCGGCGTCGTCGGCCTTGACGGTGATCTTCAGCGGGGTGGAGCCGCCCGAGCCGGCCAGCCCGAAGGGCTTCACCGACGTGGCCAGCAGGCCCAGCTGGTCCTGCAGCGCCCGCACGATCGCCTCACCGCGCGCGCCGGTGACGTCGAGGTGGGCCGGGCTGCCCCGCCGGTAGACGACCGGGTAGACCTCGTTGGGCGTCAGCAGGCGGAAGGCGGCCACCGGGGCGGCGACGCCGAGGACGACGCCGGCGAGGACGTCGGTGGGGTGGTCCTGGGCCAGGTAGAGCCGCGAGGCGGCCGTGACCAGCAGCAGGCCCCACACCACCCACTTGCCGACGTCGCGGGGCCGGCCCGCGGGGACCAGCGAGTACAGGCTGCTGACCAGGAAGGTCGCCAGGACCGTCATCGGCACCGAGGGCATCGAGAAGCCCGACCAGTAGCCGAGCACCTCCACCTCGTAGGGCCGGGGCCGCTGCAGCGTGGCGGCCACCGTGGCCGCCGTGTTGACGACCAGCAGCCCGACGCCGAGCCAGACGAACAGGTGCCGCCACCGGCGGAAGACGAGCAGGACGAGCAGGTTGGCCAGCCACAGAAGGTGGATGGCCCGGCCGGTGGCGAGGACCCCGGCCACCTCGGCCACCCGGGTCAGCCCGGGGGAGCGGATGGTGGCGATCGCCTGCAGGATGCGCGTGTCGACCAGGTCGAAGGCGGCCACGCTGCCGGTGACGAACACGACGACCCAGGTCGCCAGCACCAGGCCGCTGAGCGCCAGCCACCACTTTCCGGACGCGTTGAGGTGCCGCGGCAGCGGGGGCGCCTCGCCGGAGGGGCGGCGGCGCCGGTGCACGCGCTGCACCTGCGGCGGCTCGGGACGCCGCAGCTGCCCGCCCGCCGGTGGCTGTGCGGCGGGCCCGGGCGCCGTCGCCGCCGGTGCCTGCGTCGCAGGGACCCGTGCCGTCGCCGCCATGCCGCACGATGCTGCACCTCATGCGTGTCCGGGACCATCGACCTTGGTCCCGTCCGCGACTAGCGTGGCCGTCCCCGCGTCGGTCCGCCGCGGGGCGCCGCCTCCTGCCCGGAGGGCCCGCGATGCGCCGTCGCCCGTTCCCGCCGTCCACCGTCGCCGCGGTGGTGGCCGTCGTCGTCGCGGTGCTGTGCGGCTGCGGCGGCACCCCCGCCGATGCCGGCCCGACCGGGGACCCGGGGGTGCGGATCGCCTCCTACGACTTCCCCGAGAACCAGACGCTCGCCGAGGTGTACGCCGAGGCGCTGCGCCGGGCGGGCGTGGAGGTGACCGTGCAGCACGGGATCGGCCCGCGCGAGGTCGTCTTCCCGGCGCTGGAGCAGGGGGTGGTCGACCTCGTCGTCGACTACCTCGGCACCGCCTCGGACTTCGCCGAGTCCGGCTCCGGCTCGGTGCACGACGACCCGGCGCCGCTGCGCGAGGGCCTCGCACAGGAGCTCGCCCCGCGCGGGCTGACCGTGCTCGCCGCCGCGCGGGCCGAGGACCAGAACGGGTTCGTCGTCCTCACCCGCCTGGCCGAGCAGCACGGGACGACCACGCTGTCCCAGCTGGCCCCGCTGACCCGCGAGCTGGTCTTCGGCGGGCCGCCGGAGTGCACCGAGCGGCGGTTCTGCCTGCCGGGGCTGCGGGAGGTCTACGGCATCGAGTTCGCCGAGGTCCGCAGCATGCCGTCGCGCTCGGCCACGGTGGAGGCCCTGCTCAGCGGGCAGATCGACGTCGGCATGCTCGAGACCACCGACGCGCGGCTGACCGACGCCTCGCTGCTGCTGCTCCGTGACGACCGGTCGCTGCAGCCGCGGGAGAACGTGGTGCCGATCGTGCGCACCGCGGTGGTCGACGGGCGGCTGCGCGCGGCGCTCGACGCGGTGAGCGCGCAGCTGACCACGCTGGACCTGGTCGGGCTCAACCGCGCCGTCGCCGTCGACGGCGTCTCGCCGCGGGAGGCCGCGCAGCGCTGGTGGGTCGGCCGATGAGGGACCTCCCTGCCCCCACCTGGAAGGACCCCGTCCCCCTCTCCCCTCGCACGCTCGGGGCGAGCCTCCGGACGGGGCCACCAGCAGCTAGGCGATGGCGCTGGTGCCGGTGATGGCGCGGCCGACGATGAGGCTGTTGACCTCGCGGGTGCCCTCGTAGGAGTAGATCGCCTCGGCGTCGGCGACGAACCGGCCGACGTGGTTCTCCAGCAGGATCCCGTTGCCGCCCATGAGCTCCCGGGCCCAGCCGACGGTCTCGCGCATCCGCATCGTCGAGTAGCCCTTGGCCATCGAGGCGTGCTCGTCCCTCAGCATGCCGCAGTCCTGCAGCTGCGAGGCCCGGGCGCACAGCGCCGCCGAGGCGGTGATGTTGCCGAGCATCCGGAACAGCAGGTCCTGCACCAGCTGGAAGGAGGTGATCGACCGGCCGAACTGGTCGCGCTCCATCGCGTAGCGCAGCGCGTGCTCGTAGGCGCCGCGCGAGCAGCCCACCGCCGACCACGCCACGCTCACCCGGGTGGCCCGCAGCACGTTGGCGGTGTCGCGGAAGCTGTTGGCGTTCTGCAGCCGGTTCTCCTCCGGCACCCGCACGCCGTCGAGGGTGATCAGTGCGTTCTGCACCGCGCGCAGCGCGATCTTGTCCTCGAGGTCGACGGCGCTGAACCCCGGCGTCGGCGTCTCGACGACGAAGCCGAGCACCCGGTCGGTCTCGACGTCGCGCGCCCAGATGACCACCAGGTCGGCGAAGCTGCCGTTGCCGATCCACTTCTTCTGCCCGTCGAGCACCCACTCGTCGCCGTCGCGCCGGGCCGTCGTCTGGATGCCGCGGGCCACGTCGGACCCGTGGTCGGGCTCGGTGAGGCCGAAGGCGCCGATCAGCTCCATCCGGGCCATCGCCGGCAGCCAGCGCTCCTTCTGCTCGTCGGAGGCGCACAGGTGCAGCGTGCCCATGGCCAGGCCGCCGTGGACGCCCATGAAGGTGGCCACCGACGGGTCACCGCGCCCCAGCTCCATCGACACCATGCCGTCGAAGAGCGAGGAGCGGCCGGGGCAGCCGTAGCCGGAGTACTGCGCGCCGGCGATGCCCAGCTCGGCGATCGCGGGGATCAGCTGCCGGGGGAACTGGGCGCGGGTCCAGTACTCGTTGATGATCGGCTCGACCTGCTCGTCCATGAACGCCCGGACGCGGTGCAGCGTCGCGCGGTCCTGCTCGTCGAGCAGGGCCTCGAGGTCGTAGAAGTCCGACGTGACGGTGGGCCGGTCGGCCATGGCACTGCCCTCCTCGCAGCGGGGACCGCGGTGTCCCGCGCGCTCGCCCTACCCCTCGCCGGGCCGGGCAACCGGTGTGCGCGGCGCCGCGTGGGGGCAGGTCCGGACGGCTCCGTCCGCACGACGCCCCGAGGAGGGTCCCCGTGCCCCGATCCATCGCCGACCAGACCGACGAGGAGCTGGGCGGCCCCGGCAGCGTGCTGGTGCGCCAGCGTGCCGACCACGTCGAGCTCGACCGGCTGCTGCACGACCTGCCGGGCACCGCCGGCCCGGCGCAGGAGGAGGTGCTCACCCGGATCGACCGGCTGGTGTTCAGCCACGCCTTCGCCGAGGAGACCGTCCTCTGGCCGGTGGTGCGCCGGGTGCTGCCCGACGGTGAGCAGCTCACCCGGCGCATCGAGGAGGAGCACCAGGAGGTCAACGAGCTCGTCGCCGCGCTGGAGGCCGGCGGGCCCGACGACCCGGCGCGCCCGGCCCGCCTCACCCGGCTGGTAGAGGTGCTGCGCGAGGACGTCCGCGACGAGGAGGACGTGCTCCTCCCGCACCTGCAGGAGCGCCTGGACGCCGCCGAGCTGCGCCGTCTCGGGCGGCGGTGGGCGCTGGTCCGGCGCATGTCGCCGACCCGGCCGCACCCGACGGTGTCCCGCCGTCCGCCGGGCAACGCGCTGTCGGGCCTGCCGCTGTCGCTGCTCGACCGCGGTCGCGACGTCGTCGACGCCGTCGTCCGGCGGGTGCCGGTGGTGGCCCCGGCCGGCCGGGTGGTCAGCCGGGGGCTGGCCGTGGCCGCCGGCCTGGTCGAGCGCACCCCGCCGGCCCGCAGCGGCGACCGGCCGCCCACCTCCCGCTGACCACACGACGGAGGCCCCCTCCCCGGCCGGGGAGGGGGCCTCCGTCAGGTGCGGGGCCGCCCGCTAGTTGGTGTTGCGGGGCTTGGGCTCGGCGCGGGCGTCGAGCTGGATCTCCTTCTCCGCGCCCGGCACGCCCTCCTTGAGCTCCTTGGTCCGCTCCATCTCGGCGTCGAACTCGATGCCGAACAGCAGGGCCAGGTTGATCAGCCAGAACCAGATCAGGAAGACGACGACGCCGGCCAGCGCGCCGTAGGTCTTGTTGTAGCTGCCGAAGTTGGCCGCGTAGAAGGCGAAGGCGGCGGAGGCGAGGACCGCGACGAGGATCGCGACGCCGGCACCCGGGCTCACCCACTTGAAGCCGCGCAGCTTGACGTTCGGCGTCGAGTAGTACAGGACGGCGATCATCAGCGCCAGGATCACCAGGATCACCGGCCACTTGGCGACGTTCCACACGGTGAGGGCCGTGTCACCGATCCCGACGGCCGAGGCGATGGCCTCCACGACCCCGCCGCTGAGCACCAGCATCGCCACGATCACGGCGGCGAACAGGATGCCGATCAGGGTGACCAGCAGCTGCAGCGGCTTGAGCTTCCAGAACTTGCGGCCCTCGGGCGTCTCGTAGACGACGTTGGACGCGCGGGTGAAGGCGCCGACGTAGCCCGATGCCGACCAGACGGCGCCGGCGAGGCCGAGGACCAGGCCGAACCCGGCGGCGCTCTGGCTGCCCGCGACCTGCTCGATGACCGGGCCCAGCTGATCCGCGGCGCTGGCGGGGACGACGGTGGTCAGCGCGTCGGTGAGCTGCTGCGGGGTGGTGAGCAGCCCGACGATCGAGGTCAGCGCGATCAGCGCCGGGAACAGCGCGAGGACGCCGTAGTAGGTCAGCGACGCCGCCCAGTCGGTGAGGTTGTCCTCGCTGAACTCCTTCGCCGTGCGCTTGACCGTGCCGAAGAAGCTGGCCTTCCGGTCGGTCCCGCGCGGGGCGTTGTCGAAGCGCGTCGAGTTGATCTTGTCGTCGTGCGGCGCGGGGTCACCGGCGGAGTTGCCCGAGAAGCGCGTCGGCTTCGACGCCTCGGTGTTCGCGGCGCGGGAGCCGTGGGGGCGGGCCATCGTGGTCCTCCGGGGCAGGGAGCGGGTGGTTCGGGGTGATCGATTCCCCGGACGGTGCCGTTCCATGCACCGCGTGATCACGCCCGGCGCGTCGCGTGACCGCTCAGCGCAGCCCGGACACCGGCGACCACTCACCGGCGCAGGCCGTGGCCCGGCCGACGTCGGCGGTCCCGTCGGCGTCGTCCCGGTCCTCGCGCCGGGTGCGGGCCATCCCGGCCAGGCTGACCAGCGCCACCAGCAGGGCGGCTCCCGCGCCCAGGAGGGACACCACGGTGAACGACGACGCCCGCGGGAAGCCGGTGGCCGGGTCGACCGCGGCGCCGAGCAGCGCGACGGTGACCGTGCTGCCGATCGCCTGGCCCACCGAGCGGGCGATGGAGTTCACCGCGTTGGCCACCCCGGTCTCACTCGGCCGCACCGCCGAGACCACCAGTGTCGGCAGCGCGGCGTAGGCCACCGTCACCCACGCCTGCGTGAGCAGGCCCGCGACGACGACCGCGGCCGGCTCGTCCCGCGCGACGGCGAGCACGAGGAAGCCGGCGACGCCGGCGAGGGACCCGCTGAGCAGGGTGAGCAGCGGCCCGACCCGGTCGACGACCCGGCCGGCGACCGGGGCGAGCGCGATGCCCAGCACACCGCCGGGCAGCAGGAAGACGACGGCCGCCTCGAGCACCGGCGCGCCGAACCCGTACCCGGCGGCCTCGGGCGGCGTCTGCACGTACTGCATGACGACGAGGAAGGAGACGAACAGGCCCACGCCCGTCGCCAGCCCGGCGAGGTTGGGCACCAGCATCCGCGGGTCGGCCAGCAGGGCCGGGCGCACCAGCGGGGCGGCGCGGTGGCGCTGGAACAGCACCCACCCGGTGAGGACGACCACGGCGCCGGCCGCGCACCCGAGCGTGGCCGGCGAGGTCCAGCCCCAGGCGTTGCCCTGCGAGACCGGGAGCAGCAGGAGCACCAGCCCGATCCCGAGCAGTCCGGCGCCGGCCCAGTCCACGCCGCCGGTCGCCGTCGCCGGGCGGCGGGGCAGCAGGACGGCGGCGAGGGCGAGGGAGACGAGGGTGACGCCGAGGCCGACCCAGAACGGGCGGTGGTAGTCCCCGCCGTCACCGGTCAGCAGCCCGGCGGCCACCAGGCCGACGACCCCGCCGACGCCGAGGGTGCTGCTGACGATCGACATCGCCACGCTCAGCCGCTCGGGCGGGAGCTCACGGCGCAGCAGGCTGATCGACAGCGGGAACAGGCCGTAGGAGGAGCCCTGCAGCACCCGGGCGACCAGCAGCAGCGGCAGCGAGCGGGTGACGATCGCCAGCAGGGTGCCGACGGCGACGGCGGTGAGGATGCCCAGGACGACCGGGCGCTCGCCGTGCACGTCGCCGAGCCGGCCGAGGACCGGGGTGAGCACGGCGGCGGCCAGCAGGTTCGCGGTGAGCACCCAGCCCGCCGCGGCGGGGGAGACGCCGAGCTGCTCGCCGATCGGGCCGAGGACGGGGACGACCAGGCTCTGCAGCAGCGACAGCGTCGTCACCCCGAGTGACAGAGTGAGGACCAGGAGCGCCGGACGCGTCGGGCGGGGAGGCGAGGCGGTGCCGGGGGGCGCGGCCTCGGCTCCGGCGGACACCCCCCGATGACACCATGCGGTCACCGCCCGCACCGTGCCGGGCCGTCGGGCTGCCCGGACGTGCAGTCGGTCACCGACGGTCAGGTGAACAGTGCGTGCCGACGATTGAGACGGCGATCGGCTGGGGACACAGTCCTCGACGAACGAGTCGCGGGAGTCCGCTCCCGGTGGCACGAGACGAGACGAGCAAGGGGACGTTCGAGATGGTTCTGTGGCCGGCAGTCGCCGTCGTCGGGTTCCTGGTCCTGACCGGACTGGTGATCGCGATGGGCGCCTCGACGACGGCACGCTACGAGCGCGAGCAGCGGGCCGCGGCCTCGGCCGGCGCCCGCCGGGAGAGCGCCGCGACCGGCGCCTCTGTCGAGCCGGTGGGGGTGGCCCAGGCGGCCTGACGCCCGCGAGACGCGACCGCGCCCCGCCGCTCCTGCCGAGGAGCAGCGGGGCGCGGTCGCGTCCGGGTGGTCAGAGGTGGGCGTCGGGGGTGTCGAGCACCGTGCGGTCCAGCGACTCCAGCAGGTCCAGCCAGGTGTGCACCTTCGGCAGCTCCCAGCGCTGGAAGTACCGGGCCGCGGCGCGCTTGCCCTCGTGGAAGTCGCTGGTCTCCTCCCGGGTGGCCAGCGCCTGCTCCAGCCACAGCCAGCCGACGACGGTGTGGCCGGCCGCGTCGAGGTAGGCGCTGGCGTTGGCCAGGGCCAGCGCCGCGTCGCCGGTGCCCCACAGGGTGCCGGTGACCGAGACCAGCCGGGTGAGCGCGGTGTCGACGTCGGCGGCGAGGTCGGCGAACGGCGTCCCGGCCGCCCGCGCCGTCGTCGCCCGGATCGTCTCGGCCAGCAGCGCGAGCCCGGCCCCGCCCTGCACGGTCACCTTGCGGCCGAGCAGGTCGAGGGCCTGGATGCCGTTGGTGCCCTCGTGGATCGGGTTGAGCCGGTTGTCCCGGTAGAACTGCTCGACCGGGTAGTCGCGGGTGTAGCCGTAGCCGCCGTGCACCTGGATGGCCAGGTCGTCGGCGACCGGGCCCCACTGCGAGGGCCACGCCTTGGCGATCGGGGTCAGCGTGTCCAGCAGCAGGTGGGCGCGGTCGCGCTCCTCCTGGCTCTCGGCGGTCCGCTCCTCGTCGACCAGCCGCGCGCAGTACAGGCCCAGCGCCAGCCCGCCCTGCGCGTAGCTCTTGGCGGCCAGCAGCATGCGGCGCACGTCGGGGTGGTCGACCAGCCGCACCATCGGCGACGACGGGTCGCGGCCGGTGGCGGGGCGGCCCTGGGTGCGGGTGCGGGCGTAGTCCAGCGCGTGCAGGTAGCCGGTGTAGCCGAGGACGGTCGCGCCCATCCCGACGCCGATCCGGGCCTCGTTCATCATGTGGAACATGTAGGACAGGCCCTTGTGGGGCTCCCCCACGAGGTACCCGACGGCGCCGGCCCGGCCGCCCGGGGTGTGCACGCCCTCGCCGAAGTTGAGCAGCGTGTTCGTCGTCCCGCGGTAGCCCATCTTGTGGTTGAGCCCGGCCAGGACGACGTCGTTGCGCTCGCCGATCGACCCGTCGTCGGCGACCAGGAACTTCGGGACCACGAACAGCGAGATGCCCTTCACCCCGGGCGGGCCGCCGGGGATCTTGGCCAGCACCAGGTGGACGATGTTCTCGGTCAGCTCGTGGTCGCCGGCCGAGATCCACATCTTGTTGCCGACGAGCCGGTACGTGCCGTCGTCCTGCGGCTCGGCGCGGGTGGTGATGTCGGCGAGCGAGGACCCGGCCTGCGGCTCCGACAGCGCCATCGTGCCGAACCAGCGGCCCTCGAGCATCGGCCGGACCCAGGTGTCCTTCTGCTCCTGCGAGCCGTGCGCGAGCAGCAGGCGGGCGTTGCCCATGGTCAGGAACGGGTAGCTCGACGTGCCGACGTTGGCCGCCTTGAACCAGGCGAAGGCCGCCTGCCCGACGGTCTGCGGCAGCTGCATGCCGCCGTACTCCTCGTCGAAGGTGCCGGCCATGATCCCCGACTCGACGAACACCGCCAGCGCCCGCGCGACCTCGGGGATCATCTCGACCCGCCCGTCGACGAACCGCGGCTCGTTCTCGTCGGCCGTCCGGTTGTGCGGCGCGAAGTGCTCGGTGGCGATCTGCTCGGCGAGCTCCATGACCGCGTCGAAGGTCTCGCGCGAGTGCTCGGCGAACCGCGGCCGCTTGGTCAGCGTCTCGACCTCCAGCCACTCGTGCAGGAGGAACTCCAGGTCGCGGCGGGACAGGATCAGCGAGGACACGGGAGCCTCCACGGGCGAGGACGGCGAGAGCCGGGCGCGCTGCCCGGCCGGCCCACGATAGGCCGGGTCCCGCCCCGGGTAGCAGCACGCCACGGACCTCGGGACGGCGGGCGGCGGCCCGGTCGATCACCGGCTCGCCGGCGCCAGCGTGTCGGTGATCACCGTCCGACGGCGTGCACTTCCCCGGACGTGCACGATCCCGGGCACCGGACGTGCGAGCCGACGCCCGACGCCCGGAACGACGACGAGGCCCCTCCCGGTGCGGGGAGGGGCCTCGTCGTCGTGCGGGGTGTCAGCCGCGGTGCCGGCCGGCCGGCTCCGCGTCGCCGGGTCGCCCGGCCGGGGGAGCCGTCGACGTCGGCGCGGCCTCGCCCGCGGCCTGCACGGCCTGCGCGCCGGGGCCGGCGTCCGGGCCGGTGGCCTGCTGCGCGGCCTGCTGCGCGGCCTGCTGCGCCTGGATTCCCGACTGGGTGCGCAGCTCGAGCTGCGGGAGGAACCACAGGACGACGAAGCCGACCGCCACGACCGCGGCGGCGACCATGAACACCAGGTCGAGGGTGTTGGAGAAGCCGACGCGGAACGGCGTGATCAGCGCCGGGAAGGCGTCGATCGCGCTCGTGTCGGACAGCACCTGGTCGGCGCCGGCCTGCTGCAGCGCGGCCGCCTGCTGCGCCGCCTCGGGGCTGGTCTGGGCCGCCTGCCGGATCTGGTCGGGGATCTCCGTCCCGAGCCGGGTGAACAGGATCGACAGGAACGCCGCCGTCCCGATCGTGCCGCCCATCTGCCGGAAGAACGTCACCGACGAGGTGGCGACGCCGATCTCCCGCGGCGACACCGCGTTCTGTACCGCGAGGATGACCGGCTGCATGTTGAAGCCGAGGCCCACGCCGAGCAGCAGCATGAAGGGCGCCAGCGTCCAGATCGAGGTGTCGGCCCCGACCACGAGGGACAGCGCGACGAGCGCGACGACCATGAGGACGACGCCGACGAGCGGGAAGACCTTGTACCTGCCGGTCCGCGCGATCGTCTGACCGGAGGTCATGGCGCCGGTCATGATGCCCAGCACGAGCGGCAGCATCTGCAGGCCCGCGACCGTCGGGCTCGAGCCGTGGACGACCTGCAGGTACTGCGGGAGCAGCAGGATGCCGCCGAACATGCCGGCACCGAGCACGATGCTCGACGCGCTGCTCACCGAGAACGTGCGGTTGGCGAACATCCGCAGCGGCAGGATCGCGTCGTCGCGGTAGGCCCGCTCGGCCAGGACGAACGCGGCCAGGCCGACCGCGCCGATGGCGTAGCAGCTCAGCGCCCGGCCCGAGGTCCACCCCCACAGGCGGCCCTGCTCGGCCACGATGAGCAGCGGCACGAGGAACGTGACCAGCGCCAGCGCGCCCGGCCAGTCGATGCGGTGGTCGCGCCGCTGGTGCGGCAGGTGCAGGACCCGCATGACCACGGCGAAGGCCGCGACGGCGAGCGGCACGTTGACCCAGAAGATCCACCGCCACCCGGTGAGGCCGAGGATCGACCCCTGCCCGGCGAGGAACCCGCCGATGACCGGGCCGAGCACGCTCGAGGTGCCCCACACCGCCATGAAGTAGCCCTGGTACTTCGAGCGCTCCCGGGGCGGGACGACGTCGGCGATGATGGCCAGCGCCAGCGACATCAGGCCGCCGGCGCCGATGCCCTGGACGGCGCGGTAGGCGGCCAGCTGGTACATCGAGTCGGCGATGCCGCAGAGGGCCGAGCCGATCGCGAACACGGCGATGGCGAACAGGTAGAAGGGCCGCCGGCCGTAGATGTCGGAGAGCTTGCCGTAGAGCGGCGTGGCGATCGTCGAGGTGATGAGGAACGCCGTCGTCGCCCAGGCCTGCAGGTCGTAGCCCTGCAGGTCGTCGGCGATGGTGCGGATGGCCGTCGAGACCACGGTCTGGTCGAGCGCGGCCAGGAACATGCCGAGCATGAGGCCGGACAGGATCGTGAGGATCTGCCGGTGGGTGAAGGCGCCGGAGGCGTCCGGTGCGGCCGCGGCGCGGGCGCCGCCGGGCCCGCCGGCCCGGCGGGCGGTGGTCTGGCTCATGACTGCTCTCTCGGGACGGGAGGTGCGGAGGGGGAGCGGGGATCGGACGGCAACGCCGCCGTGAGGTCGTCGAGCAGGCGCCCGAACAGCCCGGTGAGGGTGGCGAGGTCGGTGTCGGACCAGTCGGCGAGCATCGTGCCGAGCTGGGCGGCGCGCTCCTCGGCCAGCCGCTCCACGGCCGCGTGCCCGGCGTCGGTGACGACCAGCAGGGAGGCGCGGCCGTCGTTCTCGTCGGCCACCCGCTGCACCAGCCCCTGCTCGACGAGCGAGGCGACGTGCCGGCTGACCGTGGAGGGGTCGGCGTGCACGACCTCGGCCAGGGCGCTCTGGCGCAGCGGCCCGAGGCGGGTGAGCGGGAAGAGCAGCACCAGCGCCGCGCGCTCGCGCCCGTCGATCGCGGACGGGAGCGACTTGAAGGCGTGGACCAGCCGGATGAGGCGGGGGAACTGCTCGGCGAGCCGGCGGACCTCGGCCGCCCGACGAGGGGCGGTGGTCCCGACGGCGGCCGGCGGGGAAGCGGGCACGGGGAGCTCCGGGCAGGAGGAGGGCTGTACGTGCACCGTACAAGACGTTGTGCCGTGCATGCAACCAGTTGCACGGTGCACGCGGTCAGGTCGGACGACGGCGTGGGGAGCCGGGCACCCGGTGGCGCGGACGGCGGAACAGGGACGCGCCCGCCGCCGTTGTCCTCCCTGGCCCCGGACGCCGCACGGCGCGGGCCTCCCCGATGCGATCCTGGCGGCGGAGCGGTCCCGCTCCCCGCCCCCTGGAAGGAAGCCGAGCACCGCCGTGACCGCGACCCTCCCGGACCTCCGGTCCCGGCTGGCCGCGCTGACCCTCGAGGACGAGCACCGGCTGGGCCGCCGTCTCGAGGGGCTGCGCCGCACCCGCGACGAGGCCGCGCGCGCCCGGGCGCTGGAGCGGATCGCCGCCGACGTCGCGGCCGCCGAGGGTCGCGTCGCCCGCAGGCGGGCCGCAGTCCCCGCGGTCACCTACCCCGAGGCGCTGCCGGTCAGCGCGCGCCGCGACGACATCGCCGCCGCGCTGCGCGAGCACCAGGTGGTCGTCGTCGCCGGGGAGACCGGCTCGGGCAAGACCACCCAGCTGCCCAAGATCGCCCTGGAGCTCGGCCGCGGCGTCCGCGGCCGGATCGGGCACACCCAGCCCCGGCGGATCGCCGCCCGCACGGTGGCCGAGCGCATCGCGGAGGAGCTCGACACCCCGCTGGGCGGGGCGGTGGGCTGGAAGGTCCGCTTCACCGACCAGGTCGGCGACGGCACGCTGGTCAAGCTCATGACCGACGGCGTGCTGCTGGCCGAGATCGCGCACGACCGGCTGCTGCGCCAGTACGACACGATCATCGTCGACGAGGCGCACGAGCGGAGCCTCACCATCGACTTCCTGCTGGGCTACCTCGCCCAGCTGCTGCCGCAGCGGCCCGACCTCAAGGTCGTCATCACCTCGGCCACGATCGACGTCGACCGGATCGCCAAGCACTTCGGTGTCGACGGCGCCGAGGTCCCCGTCGTCGAGGTCAGCGGCCGCACCTACCCGGTCGAGATCCGCTACCGGCCGGTGGTCGACCCCGACGACCCGGACGCCGACCCCGACCGCGACCAGGTCACCGCGATCGGGGACGCGGTCGAGGAGCTGGCGGCGGAGGGCCCCGGCGACGTGCTGGTCTTCCTGGCCGGCGAGCGGGAGATCCGCGACGCCGCGGACGGCCTCACCGAGCGCTTCCCCGGCGTCGAGGTGCTGCCGCTCTACTCCCGGCTGTCGACCGCCGACCAGCACCGCGTCTTCCAGCCGCACACCGGGCGGCGCATCGTGCTGGCCACCAACGTCGCCGAGACGTCGCTGACCGTGCCGGGCATCCGCTACGTCGTCGACCCCGGCACCGCCCGCATCTCCCGCTACAGCGCGCGGACCAAGGTGCAGCGGCTGCCGATCGAGCCGATCAGCCAGGCCTCGGCGCGGCAGCGCTCGGGCCGCTGCGGCCGCGTGGCCGAGGGCGTCGCGATCCGGCTCTACACCGAGGACGACTTCGACGCCCGCCCGGAGTACACCGACCCGGAGATCCTGCGCACCAGCCTGGCCGCGGTGCTGCTGCAGATGGCGGCGCTCGACCTCGGCGCGGTCGAGGACTTCCCGTTCGTCGACCCGCCCGACCGCCGCGCCGTCGCCGACGGCCGCGCCCTGCTCGAGGAGCTCGGGGCGCTGCAGGACGGGCGGCTCACCGACACCGGACGGGCGCTCGCGCAGCTCCCGCTCGACCCGCGGCTGGGCCGCATGGTGGTCGAGGCCGACCGCCGCGGCGTGCTGGAGGAGGTGCTGGTCATCGCCGCGGGCCTGACCATCCAGGACCCGCGCGAGCGCCCCGCCGAGCACCAGCAGGCCGCCGACCAGGCGCACGCCCGGTTCGCCGACGAGCACTCCGACTTCCTCACGCTGCTCAACCTCTGGCGGTACCTGACCGAGCAGCAGGACGCGCTCTCGGGCAGTGCCTTCCGCCGCACCGTCAAGCGCGAGTTCCTCCACTACCTGCGCATCCGCGAGTGGCAGGACCTGCACGGCCAGCTGCGCGGCACCGCCCGGCGGCTGGGCATGACCGTCGGCGACCTCGCCGCCGAGCCCGACGAGCGCGGCATCTCCGTCTCGCTGCTCGCCGGCCTGCTGTCCCAGGTCGGCCTGCAGCTCGAGGGACCGTCGGGGCGGCGGGGTGGGCAGGAAGCACAGCGACGGGACGGCGACCGGCGCCGCGGCGGTCGGGAGTACCTCGGCGCCCGCGGGGCCCGCTTCGTCATCGCGCCCGGCACCCCCCTGGCGAAGAAGCCGCCGCGGTGGGTGGTCGCCGCCGAGCTGGTGGAGACCAGCCGGCTGTTCGCCCGCACCGTGGCCCGCGTCGACCCCGACGACGTCGAGCGGCTGGCCGGCCACCTGGTGACGCGCGAGTACTCCGAGCCGCGGTGGGACGCCAAGCGGGGCTCGGTCGTGGCCAGCGAGCGGGTCACGCTCTACGGCATCCCGCTCGTCGTCGGCCGGCGGGTGCAGTACGGCTCCATCGACCCGGTCGTGTCCCGCGAGCTGTTCATCCGGCACGCGCTGGTGCAGGGCGAGTGGACGACGCACCACCGCTTCTGGGCCGAGAACCAGCGCGCGCTGGAGCGGGTGGCCGAGCTGGAGGAGCGGGCCCGCCGCCGGGACATCCGCGTCGACGACGAGACGCTGTTCGAGCTCTACGACGCGCGGGTCCCGGCCGACGTCGTCTCCACCCGGCACTTCGACCGCTGGTGGAAGCGGGCGCGGCACGAGACGCCGGACCTGCTCACCCTCACGCCGGAGGTGCTCACCAACGCGGCCGCGGCCGGGCAGCTGCGGGTCGAGGACTTCCCCGACGAGGTGCCCCTGACCCAGGGCCTCACCCTGCCCCTGTCCTACGCCTTCGCCCCCGGGACGCCGCAGGACGGCGTGACCGTCGACGTCCCCCTGGCCGTGCTCGACACCGTCACGGAGCAGACGTCGGGGGAGTCGCTGGCCTTCACCGTGCCCGGCCTGCGCGAGGAGCTGGTGACGGCGCTGCTGCGGACGCTGCCCAAGCAACTGCGCCGCGCGCTGGTGCCCATCCCCGACCGGGTCCGCGAGGTGCTGCCGCGCATCGCGCCGACCGAGCCGCTGCTGCCGGCGCTCGAGCGGGAGCTGCGGCGGTCGGCGGGCGTCGTCGTCCCGCCGGACGCCTGGCAGCCGGCCCAGGTGCCCGACCACCTGCGGGCGACCTTCCGGGTGCTGGACGACGCCGGCCGCGCGTTGGCGACGGGCAAGGAGCTGCCGCGGCTGCGCGCCCAGGTGGCGCCGCAGGCCCGGGCCAGCCTGGCCCGCGCGGCCTCCGACCTGGAGCGCACCGGGCTGACCGCCTGGACGATCGGGGAGCTGCCCCGCACCGTCGAGGTCCGGCGCGGCGGGCACGTGGTCACCGCCTTCCCGGCGCTGGTCGACGAGGGCGCCACCGCCGGCGTCCGGGTGGTGGCCACCGAGGCCGAGGCCACCCGGCTGACCTGGCGGGGCGCACGCCGGCTGCTGGTGCTGGTGGCCGGCTCGCCGACCCGGCAGGTGGTCAAGGGCATGTCGCCGAGCACCCGGCTCTCGCTGCAGTTCAACCCCGACGGCGAGATCCCCGCGCTGGTCGGCGACTGCGTCGACGCCGCGGCCGACGAGCTGGTCGCCGCCGCCGGCGGGCCGCCGCGCGACGAGGCCACCTTCACCGCGCTGGTCGCCACGGCCCGCCAGCAGCTGCTGCCGCTCACGCAGGACGCCGTCCGGCGCGTGGAGGCGGTGCTGACCCAGGCCCGCGAGGTCGCCGTCGCGATCGGCGCCGCGCCGGGACGCCGGGTGCCCGACGCGGCGATCGCCGACCTGCGCCGCCAGATGGGCGGCCTGCTGCACCGCGGCTTCGTGGCCGACGCCGGCCGCCGCCGGCTGCCCGACCTGGTGCGCTACCTGCGGGCGATGGCCCACCGGCTGGAGAAGCTGCCGGCCAACGCCGCGCGCGACGCGCTGTGGATGGACCAGGTCGCCGCGGTCACGGCCGAGTACGAGCAGCTGCGCCGGCAGGTGCCGCCCACCGGGGCTCCCGACGACCCGGTCGCGCGGATCCGCTGGATGCTCGAGGAGCTGCGGGTGGGGCTGTTCGCGCAGCAGATCGGCACGCCGCGCCCGGTGTCCGAGCAGCGGCTCTACAAGGCCATCGACGCCCTGATCGCCTGAGGCCCCGGCGGGTCACTCGCGCAGCAGGGCGGAGATGCGCTGGCGGGTCACGCCGTAGAGGGCGGCGATCCGGTTGATGCTCACCCGCTCGTCCTGCAGCGCGCGGGCCTGCGCCCGACGCCACGCCGAGCCGGCGCCGGCCAGCCCGGACAGCACCGTGCTGACCCGCTCGACGACGAGCGGGCGGGTCTCGGCCGTGACGATGTCGAGCCACGACCGGCCCGCCCGCCGCTCGGAGAGCAGCAGCTCGGCGCGCGTGCGCGCCTCCTGCAGCTCGGCGGCGCAGCGGTCGATCGCGCGCACGAGGTCCTCGAGGGCCCGCAGGGCGGTGTCCTCCGCGGCCCCGGGATCACCGACCGGCTCGTCCGGTGCCGGCTGCGGTCCTGCCGTCACGGGTCGTCCTCCCCGTCTCCGCCGGCGGTCGGCTCCCGCCGGGTCGGTTGCACGCTATCTTGTTGAACCCCTCGTTGCACGCAGTGCCCGTGGCACGCAACGTCCCCTTCCGGCGCAAGCGGTCGTTGCGACCCGTCCGCCGACCTGTCAGGCTCGGGCCGCTTCAGTCGTGCACAACGCATCAGGGCCCCCGGTGCCCGGCCCAGGGAGACCTCGATGTCGACACTCACCGCGCGGGTGGACCTCCCACCCTCGGCGCGCAGCGTCCCGGTGGCCCGGCACCTCGCCCGCGAGGTGCTGCTCGCCTGGGACGCACCCCAGGACAGCGCGGACGTGGAGCTGCTCGTCACCGAGCTGGTGGCCAACGTCGTCGACCACGTGGGCGGGGAGAGCGTGCTGTCCCTGGAGCTCGAGTACTCCGACGGCTGGCTGCGCATCGCCGTCGCCGACGGCAGCGCCGTGCGCCCGGTCGTCGGCGAGCTGCGCGGCGACCAGCCCCGCGGCCGGGGCATGCAGATCGTCGACGCCATCGCCGACGACTGGGGCGTCGAGGACGTCGACGGCGGCAAGCGGGTGTGGTTCTCCCTGCAGCCCGGGCAGGGCTGAGACCGGCGCCGCGTTTCGCGCGCGGGCGCACCGGGGAGGGCCCGGGGGACCGATGCCGCCCGACGGAGGAGACGCGATGAGCGAGCCCAGCAGCCACACCGAGGCCGCCGGCGAGGGCCTGTCCGACGAGGAGATGGCGCAGACCGTCGCCGACCAGACCGACAGCGCCTCGGGGCACGCCTACCAGGCCGGCAAGGACTGGGACGGCGACGCGAGCCAGGCCCCGGCGCCGCCGGACGCCGACAGCCAGCAGTAGAACGGGCGGCCCCGGCCCTCCGGCCGGGGTCCCCACCGCCGCCCGGCGCGCGCCGGGCACCCGACGGCCGGAGCCGGCGGTCGGGACCGACGCTCGGATCGGAACGCCATCAACCCCCACAGCAGCACCTCCTCCGCCGGGGAGCCTCCCCGGTGACCGGGACCCCCGACCCGCGGGCCGGCCGTCCCCGGCACGTCCTGGTGACCGGCGGCAGCGGCAAGCTCGGCCGCGCGGTCGTCGAGCTGCTCGTGCAGCGCGGTCACCGGGTGTCGGTCGTGGACCTCGTGCACCCCGGCCGCTCCGACGTCGCCTGGACCCGGGCCGACCTCACCGACTACGGCCAGGCCGTCGGCGTGCTGACCGGGGTCGACGACCGGTGGCCGGCCCCGGACGCGGTCGTCCACCTGGCGGCGCTCCCCGCCCCGGGCCTGCGACCCGACGCGACGCTGTTCGCCGCGAACGTGACGACGACGTACAACGTCTTCGCCGCCGCCCGCGTCGCCGGCATCGACACCGTGGTGTGGGCCTCCAGCGAGACGGTGCTGGGACTGCCGTTCGACACCCCGCCGCCCTACCTGCCCCTCGACGAGGGCTGCGGGCCGACCCCCAACTCGTCCTACTCGCTGTCGAAGACGCTGGAGGAGGAGATGGCGCGGCAGTTCGCCCGGTGGCGGCCGGAGCTGTCGATCATCGGGTTGCGCTTCTCCAACGTCATGGACCCCGCCGACTACGCGGAGTTCCCCTCCTTCGACGCCGACCCGGCGCTGCGGCGGTGGAACGCGTGGTCCTACATCGACGCGCGGGACGGCGCCGGTGCGGTGCTGGCCGCGCTGGACCACCCCGGCCGCGGCGCGGAGGTCTTCGTCATCGCCAACGCCGACACCGTCATGAGCCGGCCCAGCGCCGAGCTCGCCGCCGAGCAGTTCCCCGGCGTCCCGGTGCGCGGCCCGGTGGAGGGCACCCAGGCCCTGATGAGCAGCGAGCGCGCCCGGCGGGTGCTCGGCTGGACGCCGGTGCACAGCTGGCGCGACGAGGTGGACGGCCCCCCAGCCGGCACGTGAGGTGCTGGATCGGCCCCCGTGCAGGGCCCCGCCGCGAGCGTGCGAGCGGCGGGGGCGCGGGGGTCCCTCTAGTGGGGGACGAGCATCCCGGCGCCGACGGTGGCGTTGGTGGCCTCGTCGACCAGGATGAACCGGCCGGTGGCCCGGTTGTGCGTGTAGTCGTCGACGAACAGCGGCTGGGTGGTGCGCAGCCGCACCCGGCCGATGTCGTTGAGGCCGAGCTCGCCGGCCTCCTCCTCGTGCTCGAGGGTGTTGACGTCGAGCCGGTGGACGACCTCCTTGACCACCGCTCGCACGCCGCGGGTGGTGTGCTTGACCGCCAGCCGCTGCCGCGGCCGCAGCGGCGCGTCGGCCATCCAGCAGACCAGTGCGTCGAGGTCCTGGGTCACCTCGGGTGCGCCCTGCGGCGCGCAGAGCAGGTCGCCGCGGGAGACGTCGAGGTCGTCGGCCAGCCGCACGGTGACCGCCATGGGCGGGAAGGCGGCGTCCACCGGGCCGCGGGGGCCGTCGATGGCCGCGACCGTCGTCGTCCGGCCGCCGGGCAGCACCTGCACCTCGTCGCCGGGGCGCAGCACGCCGCTGGCCACCGTGCCGGCGTAGCCGCGGTAGTCGTGGAAGGCGTCCGACTGCGGCCGGATCACGTACTGGACGGGGAAGCGGACGTCGGTGAGGTTGCGGTCGCCGGCCACCTCCACCGACTCCAGGTGCTCCAGCAGCGCCGGGCCGCCGTACCAGGGCGCGGCGTCGGAGCGGGTGACGACGTTGTCCCCGCGCAGCGCCGAGATCGGGACGACGGTCAGGTCGGGGACGTCGAGCCGAGCGGCGAAGGCGCGGAACTCGTCGCGGATCGCCTCGAAGGCCTCCTGCGACCACCCGACCAGGTCCATCTTGTTGACGGCGACCACCAGGTGCGGCACCCGCAGCAGCGCCGCGAGGTAGGCGTGCCGCCGGCTCTGCTCCTGGATGCCCTTGCGGGCGTCGACCAGCACGATCGCCAGGTCCGCCGTCGAGGCGCCGGTGACCGTGTTGCGGGTGTACTGCACGTGCCCGGGGGTGTCGGCGAGGATGAACGTGCGCCGCGGGGTGCTGAAGTAGCGGTAGGCGACGTCGATGGTGATGCCCTGCTCCCGCTCGGCGCGCAGGCCGTCGGTGAGCAGCGCGAGGTCGACGTAGTCGCCGCGGCTGGCCCGCTCGATCGCCGCGTACTGGTCCTCGAAGACGGCCTTGCTGTCGTAGAGCAGCCGGCCGATCAGGGTGCTCTTGCCGTCGTCGACCGAGCCGGCGGTGGCGATGCGGAGGATGTCCCGGCGCGCCGTCGCGATCTCGGCCGCCTGCTCGGCGGCGGCGGAGTGGACGTCGACGACGGACTGCTCGGACATGGACTCCATCTTCCCCAGCGGTCCGCGGTCGGCGGCGCGCGGGGCCGTCGTCGGGGACGCTGGTGGCGGCGGGGTCACCGACCCCCCGGGGAGGAGCGGCGGTGGGCGGGCTCGTGTTCCTCGTGCCGGTGCTGCTGGTCGTGGTGGCCGGGTACTCGGTCGGTTACGTCGTGGCCGAGGCGCTCGGCGTCGGTGCGCCGGAGGCGGTGGGCTGGCCGGCGGGGCTGCTGCTGCTCGCGGTCACCGTCGTCGTCCTGCTGCGCTACCGGCGCCGGCGCCGGCGGCTCAGAAGTAGCCCTCCTTCTTCCGGTCCTCCATCGCCGCGTCGCTGACTCGGTCGTCGCCGCGGGTGGCGCCGCGCTCGGTCATGCGGGTCACGGCGATCTCGGCGATGACCTCCTCGACCGTCGTGGCCTCCGAGCGCACCGCGGCGGTGAGGTTGGCGTCGCCCACGGTCCGGTAGCGGACGGTGGCCCGGGAGACCGGCTCGCCCTCGCGGGGGCGGACGAACTCGTTGACGGCGTAGAGCATCCCCTGCCGCTCGACGACCTCCCGCTCCCGCGCGAGGTACAGCGGCGGGATGGCGATGGACTCGCGCGCGATGTACTGCCAGACGTCGAGCTCGGTCCAGTTCGACAGCGGGAAGACGCGGATCGACTCGCCGAGGTGGATCCGTCCGTTGTAGAGGTCCCACAGCTCCGGCCGCTGGTTCTTCGGGTCCCACTGGCCGAACTCGTCGCGGAAGGAGAACACCCGCTCCTTGGCGCGGGCCTTGTCCTCGTCGCGGCGGGCCCCGCCGAACAGCGCGGTGAAGCCGTGCTCCTCGACCGCCTCGAGCAGCACCGGCGTCTGGATCCGGTTGCGCGAGCCGTTGGGCTCCTCGCGCACCAGGCCGCGGGTCATCGCGTCGGGCACCGAGGCGACGACGAGCTCGACACCCAGCTCGGCCACCCGCCGGTCGCGGAACTCGAGGACCTCGGGGAAGTTCAGGCCGGTGTCGACGTGCATCACCGGGAACGGGATGCGGGCCGGCGCGAACGCCTTGCGGGCCAGCTCGAGCATGACGATCGAGTCCTTGCCGCCGGAGAACAGCAGCACCGGGCGCTCGAGCTCGGCGGCCACCTCGCGGATGACGTGGATGGACTCGGCCTCGAGCGTCTCCAGCTGGGTCAGCCGGTGGTCGGTCGTCAGCGTCACCCCGCCAGTGTCCGCCACGCGGGTCAGCCCACCGCGGCCAGGAGGTCGGCGGCCAGCTCCGGCCGGCAGACCAGCAGGTCGGGCAGGGAGGGGTCGGGCTCGTTGTAGCGCAGCGGCGACCCGTCGAGCCGGACGGCGGTCAACCCCGCGGCCTGCGCGACGGCGACCGGGGCGGCGGAGTCCCACTGGTACATGCCCCCGGCGTGCACGTAGGCGTCGACCTCGCCGCGCACCACCGCCGTCGTCTTCCACCCGGCCGAGCCCAGCGGCACCAACTCGCCGCCGACCGCCCGCGCCGCGGCCGCGGCCTGCGCCGGCGGGCGCGTCCGGCTGACCGCGATCCGCGGCCGGCGGGGCGCCGCCGGGGGCGGCGGGGGAGCGGGGTCGGTGAGGAGCACCTCGTCGACGGCGGGCAGCGCGACGGCGGCCGCGCTCAGCCGACCCGACGCCCACAGCGCCACGTGGACGGCGAAGTCGGACCGGTCCGTCTCGCCGTACTCGCGCGTGCCGTCGAGCGGGTCGACGATCCAGACGCGCCCGGCCCCGAGGCGGCTGCGGTCGTCGGCGGCCTCCTCGCTGAAGACGACGTCGTCGGGCCGGTGCCGCGCCAGCACGGCGGTGATCGCCTCCTGCGCCGCGGCGTCCCCGGCGTCGCCGAGCGCCCGGCCGGTCAGCCCGCCGGCGCGCAGCTCCACCAGCACGCCGGCGGCCGCCCGCGCCGCGGCCGCGGCGACCTCGACGTCCCTCACCGGTCGCCGCCCGGGGCGGGCGCGGTCGCGTCGGTGGGCCGCTGCGGCGGGGCGTGCCGGCCGGAGGCGTCGGTGACCTCGGAGAAGTAGGCGGCGCGCAGCTCCTCGCGGGGCAGCACGAACACCGCCCGCGCCTCCACCAGCGGCAGGTCCGGCTCGGCGGCCAGCGCCATCGAGCCGGTGACGACGGACGTGCGGCCGCCGGACCCGGTGACCCGGCCGCGGCACACGACCGGGGTGCCCAGCGGGACCGGACGGCGGTAGTCGAGCTCGAGCCGCGCGGTCATGCCCCACAGGCCCGCGCGGATGGTGGCCGCACCGAGCACCTGGTCCATGACCAGGCCGCTCATCCCGCCGTGCAGGTAGCCCGGCGGGCCCTCGTGGGTCAGGCCGAAGGAGACCTCGCCGACGACACCGCCGGGCTCCTCACGCAGCACCAGCGGGGGCGCCAGCGCGCTGCCGACGCCGGTGACCGGGTTGTAGACCCGGCGGAACCGCACCGGGTCGTCCAGCGCCGGCAGCTGGGTGGCCGGCCGGGTCGAGGCGGCCAGCCGGGCGCCGGCCGCGCGCGCCGTGGCCGCGACCGCGCGCAGCTCCGCGGCCGGGACGGTGGTGCGCACCGAGGCCTCCACCAGGCCGCGCAGCGCGTCGCCCAGCTCGGTGACGGCCGCCATCAGGTCGATCTCGTAGGGGGCGCCGTCGTCGTCAGTGGTCACCCGCGGACGGTACGTCCGCGGGCGCGGGGCCCTCGGCGGGGACCCCGGAGGTCCCGAGGTCGGGCCCCGAGCGGGGCAGCCGGACGGTGAAGACCGCGCCCCGGCCGGGGGCGGTGTCCAGGGAGACGTCCCCGCCGTGCGCGGCGACCAGCGCCGCGACGATGGACAGCCCCAGGCCGGTGCCGCCGGCGGCGCGGCTGCGGGAGGCGTCGGCCCGGTAGAAGCGCTCGAACACCCGCGCGGCGTCCTCCGGCGCCATGCCCGGGCCCTCGTCGGCGACCCGCAGCACCACCCGGTCCCCGCCGCCGCTGGTGTCCTCGCTGATCGAGACGGTGACCGGCACCGTCTCCGGCGTGTGGGCCAGCGCGTTGGTCACCAGGTTGCCCAGCACCTGGCGCAGCCGCGCCTCGTCGCCGAGCACCACCGGCACCTCGGTCATCGCGTCGTCGACGTGCAGCGCCAGCGGCCGGTCCGGCTGCAGCACCCGGCCGTCGTGGACGGCGTCGCCGGCGAGCTCGGCGAGGTCGACCGGGGTGAGCGACAGCGGCCGCTGCTGGTCCAGGCGGGCGAGCTGCAGCAGGTCCTCGACGAGCAGGCCCATCCGCGCGCCCTCGCTCTCGATCCGCTGCATCAGCCGCGCCACCTCCTCGGGGCTGCCCGCGGCGCCCTGCCGGTAGAGCTCGGCGAAGCCGCGGATCGACGTCAGCGGGGTGCGCAGCTCGTGGCTGGCGTCGGCGACGAAGCGGCGCATCCGCTCCTCGGAGGCGCGCGCCTGCTCCTCCGAGGCCTGCTGGGAGCGGAAGGCGCTCTCGATGCGGGCGAGCATGCCGTTGAGGGCCTGCAGCAGCCGGCCCACCTCGGTGCGGCCGTCCCCGGAGGGGACCCGCTGGGACAGGTCGCCGGCGGCGATGGCCTGCGCTGTCCGCTCCACGGCGGCCAGCGGGCGCAGGCTGCTGCGCACCAGCCAGTAGCCGGCCAAGCCGAGGGCGGCCAGCACCACCAGGCCGACGACGACCTCGATGGTCACCAGCCGGCCGATCACCCGGTCGTCGCGGTCGAGGTCCCCGCCGACGACGACGGTCAGCCCGTTGGGCAGCGTCTCGGCGGTGACCCGCCAGAGGGTGTCCCCGTCGACCGAGCGGACCGAGTACGCCGCCGGGCCGCCCGGGCTGTCGCGGGGCGCGTGGTGGGCCGCGTCGGCGAGCGCCATCACCTGCGCGACGTCGAGGTCGGGCAGGGCGCCGTCGGCGAGCGGGCCGTAGATGACGACCGGCTCCGCGTCGCCGGGAACCCCGCAGGCCACGTAGCTGCCGAAGGTGACCAGCCGCTGCTGCCCACCGAGCAGGCAGGCGACGACGACGTCGTCGGACTCGCGCGCCTGGCGCAGCGCACTCTGCAGCTCCTGGTCCTGCTGGTCGACGAGGTAGCGCTTGAGCAGCGAGGTCGCCGTCAGGCCGGTGGCGACCAGGGCGAGGGTGACCAGCGCCAGGAGCAGCACCACCAGCGTGATGCGCAGCGGGACCCGCGGCAGCCGGAGGCCGCCGCGGGTCCAGGGTGTCGCGCCGGGGGGTCGGCTCACGAACCGCGCGGCAGCCGCAGCGTGTAGCCGACCCCGCGGATGGTGTGCAGCAGCCGGGGCTCGGTCGTGTCGATCTTGCGCCGCAGGTAGGAGATGTAGGACTCGACGACGTTGGCCTCGCCGTTGAAGTCGTAGTTCCACACGTGGTCGAGGATCTGCGCCTTCGACAGCACCCGCCCGGCGTTGGCCATCAGGTAGCGCAGCAGCTTGAACTCGGTGGGCGACAGGCTCACCACCTCGCCGGCCTTGACGACCTCGTGCGACTCCTCGTCGAGCTCGATGTCGGCGAAGGACAGCCGGGGGCTCTCGGCGGCGCGCTGCTGGCCGGTGCTGCGGCGCAGCACCGCCCGGATGCGGGCGAGCACCTCGTCGAGGCTGAAGGGCTTGGTGACGTAGTCGTCACCGCCGAGGGTCAGGCCGGAGACCTTGTCCTCGGCCGCGTCCCGGGCGGTGAGGAACAGCACCGGGGTGTGCCGGCCGCTCTCGCGCAGCCGCCGCACCACCCCGAAGCCGTCGAGCCCCGGCATCATCACGTCGAGGACGAGCAGGTCGGGACGGAACGACGCGGCCAGCGCCAGCGCCTGCTGGCCGTCGGACGCCGTGGCCACCTCGAACCCGGCGTAGCGCAGGCTCGCCGACAGCAGCTCGCGGATGTTGGGCTCGTCGTCGACCACCAGGAGGCGCGCCTCCGGGGCCGAGGATCGAGCGCTGCGCGTCCCCGTCACGACATCTCCCGTCGGACGCCTGGTCACCGTCGTCATGGTGCCCACCGTGCGTGGTGCTGCTGCGGCCGCCCTGGAGGGTACCTGTGAGGTCGCTGGACGTCGTCCGTCCCGCGTCAGCCGGCCGGCGCCATGGCCCGGCCGCGCCGCCAGTAGCCGATCGCGTGGTGCTGCGCCCGGGACAGCCCCCACCGGCCGCGCAGGTCCGCGCGCACCGCCCGGACGGCGGCCGACTCGGCGGCGACCCACGCGAACAGGCCGTCCCCGGCGGGGCGTCCGAGCGCGGCGACGGCGTCGGCCAGCAGCGTGCCCTCCCCCGGCGGGGTGCCGCCGCGGTGCAGCCAGCGCACCTCGACGCCGGCCGGCGCGGCCAGCGGCTGCTCCTCCTCGGCCCCGGCCACCTCGAGCAGTGCGGTGCCGACGGCGTCCGGAGCGGCCGCGGCGAGGATCCGGCTGATCGCCGGCAGCGCCGTCTCGTCCCCGGCCAGCAGGAGCGTGCCGGCCGGCCGGTCGCCGAGCGGGCCGCTGCCGGCCACCCCCAGCACCGCGCCCGGAGCCGCGGCGGCGGCCCAGGCGGCGGCGGGGCCGTCGCCGTGCAGGACGAAGTCGATCTCGACCTCGCCGCGCCGCGGGTCCTGCCGCCGTGCGGTGTAGCTGCGCAGGCTCACCCCGTGGGCGCCGACCGGCCACACGACCCGCCCGTCGCGCGCCACGGCCGGCCAGCGGGGGTCCGGGTCGCCCACGCGTGGCACCAGCAGGTTGACGGTGGGCCCGGCGGCGGCCACGGCCTCGGCGGTGCCCGAGAGGACGACCCGGCGGACCGAGGGCGTGGGGTCGGCGACGGAGACGACGGTGAGGACGTCGGCCGCGCGGGCGTCCCCGGGTGCAGTCACGACGGGAGCGTAGGCACCGGCTGCCGGTGGGGGCCGACCCGGCCGACCCCGGGGGAATGGGGTCGACCGGGCCGGCGATCGAGGACGGAGGGATGTCACTGAGCGTCACCACTGCTCGACGCTCAGCAGCAGGTTCGCCCGGACGCCCCCGTCGACGGCAACGCTACGTGATCGGACGCCGGTTGGCACTGCCCGATCGGGTGGCGCTCCTCCGCCGAGGGGTGATCGGGATCCCGGTCCGGATCCGCGGCGGGCGTGCGGGTGCCCATGTGTGCCCCCCGGACGGGAGGGGCACCGGGGAGGGACCCACCCGACGCCGACGGAGGACGGACATGGCCGACGACTTCACGAAGGGTGACCACGTCACCTGGAACAGCCACGGGAGCACGACCGAGGGCACGGTGACGAAGAAGATCACCGAGGAGACCGAGGCCGGCGGCCGGAAGGTGAAGGCCAGCGCCGACGACCCGCAGTACGAGGTGGAGAGCGACAAGAGCGGCAAGACGGCGGTGCACAAGCCGTCGGCCCTGCACGAGAAGTGAGCCGCACCGGAAGAGGAGAGACACCGTGAGCGAGACCGACGACCGCTTCGCCGGGGCGTCATCGCGCAGCAACAAGCACAACCCGCGGCTCGACGAGGAGATCGAGCACGAGATCCAGGGGATGCTCAAGGGCAACCACGCGACGCGCGCGGAGGAGTTCCGCGAGGTCGAGCCGGTGGCCGAGGGTGAGCCGGACATGAACGGCGACCCCGAGGGGACGCTGATCGGCGGGGTCCCGGTGGGCATGACCGAGGACGCCGTGGTCGCCCGCGCCGAGCTGGCGCGGTGGCTCGTGCGCGCCGACTTCCCGAACGACGGGCCGGGCCTGGTCGAGGCGGCGCTCGACCACCGGGCGCCCGACGTGGTGGTGACCGAGCTGCAGCGGCTGCCCGAGGGGGAGAGCTACGAGCGCATCGGCGACGTCGTCCGCGCGCTCGGGTACCCGACCGAGACCTGACCGGCAGGTCCGCCGAGGAGGAGGCTCAGGAGCTCAGCCGCTCCTGGGCCTCCTCGTCGTTCTCCTCGTTCTCCGCGATCTCCTCGGCGCCGCGCCGGCGGAACAGCTTCGAGCCGGGGAAGCCCTTCACCACCTGACGCAGGTCCTGCATGGTGTCGACCAGGTCGTGCACGTCGGTCCCGACGCTCTCCAGCGAGGACAGGACGGGGATCACCGTCTGGTCCAGCGAGTCGACGAGGGTCGGCAGCCGGTCGACGAGCGCGACCAGCGCCTCGACCTCGTGCGGCTCCACCGTCTCGGCCAGCCGGCGCACCGCCGGCGTCAGCCGGGCCAGCGGCTCCTCGTAACCGGCCAGCAGCGGGTCGATCCGGCCGACCAGGCCCTCGGTCCGCTCGACGGCGTCGCCCGCGCGGTCGGTGGTCGAGCGGGCCGCCTCCACCGCCTCGTCGGCGCGCTGCTGGATCTGCCGCACGGAGGAGATGGCGTCGTCGGCGCGCTCCTGCGTGCCCTGGACGGCGGTGATCGCGTCGTCGGCGCGCTGTTGGATCTGCCGCACGGTCGTGATGGCGTCGTCGGCTCGCTGCTGGGTGCCGGCCACCGCGGTGATCGCGTCGTCGGCCCGCTGCTGGGTGGTGCCGACGGCGGTGATCGCGTCGTCCGCGCGCTTCTGCGTGCTCTCCACGGCGGTGATGGCCTCGTCGGCGCGGCGCTGGGTGGTGCCGACCGCGGTGATCGCGTCGTCCGCCCGCTGCCGGGTGGCGCCGACGGCATCGATCGCGCCGTCGGCGCGCTGCCGCGTCCCGTCCACGGCGGCGATCTCCGCGTCCGCCCGTCGCCGCGTGGCGTCCACGGCCGCGATCTCGGCGTCGGCCCGCTCCCGGGTGGCGCCCACGGCCGCGATGGCGCGGTCGGCGTGCTCGGCGAGGTCCTCGACGCGGCCGACGGCCCGGTCGACGCGGTCGAGCAGGCCCTCCAGGCGGCCCACCGCCGCGGTCACCCGCGGCAGCAGGGCCAGCGCCTCGCCGACGCCGTCGCGCAGGCTCTCGACGGCGGAGAGGACGTCGGACGGACCGGGGATCGAGGGCAGCCGCACGCGCCGACGCTACGTCCGCGCAGGTCGCGCCGCCCTGCCGCGGCGTGAGGCGCCACCCGCCCGGGTGCGCGCCGGGGGGATCCGGCCCGCGGTCCTCCCGCGCGTCGGCTCCCGCAGGAGCCCGTGGGCCGTATCGTGGAGTGCTGGCGCGAGCACGGGGCGCAATGATCGGCCGCCGTTGCGCGGGCGACGTGACACGGACGACGACGATGGGATGTCGACACCGGTGGGCGACGAGCGGGGGCGGGACGACCGGGCCGGGAGCAGCGGGCCCGACGCGTCCGGACCGATCACGGTCGAGCAGCTCCTCGCGCGGTCCGGCAGCGCCACGGGCCGGCGCGCGGCCCGCCGCACCGGCGAGGTGCCGATCCCACTCGAGCCCGGCCAGTCCCTGCCGCCGCACCGCGGACCGAAGCCGCCGGTGCCCCCGCCCGCCGCGCAATCGGCCTCGCAACCGGTCCCGCAGCCCGACCTCCGCCCCGCCGTGGACGACACCCCGGGCCCCCGCCGCGGCCTGCCGCCGGTCCCCGCCGCCCCCGCCGGGGTCCAGCGGTCCCAGCCGGTGCCGCCCCTGCCTCCGGCCGGCGACGGCGTGCAGCCGTCCCAGCCGGTGCCGCCGCTGCCCGGCGCGGTCCACCGCTCGGGCCCGGTGCCGCCGCTGCCCGGTGCCGTGCACCGCTCGGGTCCCGTGCCGCCGCTGCCCGGCGGTGTGCACCGCTCCGCGCCCGTCCCGCCGATCCCGGGCCTGGACGCCCCGGCGGTGTCCGGCGCCGGCAGCACCCGCCGGGGCGCGGCGCCCCGGCCGCCGCGCAGCCCGTTCCGTCGTCGGCTGGTCCGCGCGGGCCTGGCGCTGGCCGCGGTCGTCGGCCTCGCGCTGACCTACCACCTGGGCCTCTACGTCTACGTCGACCAGGGCATCGCTCGTGTCGCCGCGCTGACCCCCGACGGGCCCGAGGTGATCGCCCCGCAGCTGCAGGAGGGGTCGACCACCTACCTCGTCGTCGGCACCGGCCTGCCCGGCACCGAGGGGCCGGCGTCGGTGACCACCCTGCTCGTGCACGCCTCGGCCGGCGGGGACAGCGCCGTCCTCGTCAGCGTGCCGCCGACCGCCCTGGTCGACACCCCCGCGTGCCGGACCGGCGACGGCACCGTCCGCGAGCCGGTCACCGAGGCCTTCGCCACCGCGCTGCTCGACGGCGGGCCGGCGTGCCTGGTCCGCGCCGTCCAGCAGGTGTCGGGCCTGCGCGTCGACCACTACCTCGCCGTCGACCTCGGCCGGCTGCCGGCCCTGGTCGACGCCGTCGGCGGGGTGAGCGTGTGCCTGCCCGCCGTCGGCCCGGCCGACGCCGCCTCCGCCGCGCCGCTGCCGGCCGGCTCCTCGCGGCTGACCGGGGACACCGCGACCCGCTACCTGACCCCCGGTGACGCCGGGTCCGACGTCACCGGCGCCGCGGCGGCCGAGCGCACCCAGCTGCTGCTGACGGCGACGCTGCGCGCGGCCCTGAGCGCCGGCACGCTGGCCGACACCGTCGAGCTGACCCGGTTCCTCACCCGGGCCGCCGACGCGCTCACCGTCGACGAGCAGACGACGCTGGGCGACCTGCGCACCCTGGCCACGGCGCTGGGCGGTCTCGACGCCGACGCCGTGCAGCGCGCCGGCCTGCCGGTCGCCCAGGTGGGCCACGTCCCCGCGGGCAGCGAGGAGGCGTACGTCGTGCTCGACGGTCCCGGTGTCCGCTCGCTGTTCGACAGCGTCATCGAGGACAGCCGGGTGCCCGAGGAGCTCGCCGCTCCGGCGATCGCCGCCGCCACCGCCGCGGCCCCCGAGCCCACGCCGGCGCCCGCGCCCGAGCCGCCGGCCGAGACCCCCGGCCCGCAGGGTCCCACCGTCGAGCCGGCCGCGGTGACCGTCGACGTCCTCAACGGCACCGCCACCCGCGGGCTCGCCTCCACCGTCGCCGACCAGCTGCGCCAGCAGGGCTTCACCGTCGGCCAGGTGGGCAACGAGACCGGCACGGTGAACGAGACCGTGGTGCGTCACGGCCCGGCGGCACTGGAGCCGGCGCGCACGGTGGCCGCCGCCGTCCCCGGTGCGGTGCTGCAGCAGAGCGACGCCGTCGGCGACTCCGTGCAGCTGGTCATCGGCCCGGGCTACGACCGCGTCGTCCCCGTCCAGGTGGTCGCCCCGGCGCCCGCCCCGGCCGCCGAGTCTCCCGCCGCGGAGGCCGCGGCGACGACGGCCCCGCCCGCCGACCCGGCGACCACCACGGGCCCCGCCTCCTGCAGCTGACGCCCGCGTCCTGTGCACGCAGCGGGGTGCGCGGGGTGTCCCGGGCGCGGTGTGTGCACACACGGCGGGGCCGCCGCGAGCGCACTCGCGACGGCCCCGGGGGCGAGGGGGTCCTTCGCTCAGCCGAAGCGGCCGGAGATGTAGTCCTCGGTCGCCTTCTGGTCGGGGTTGCTGAAGATCTTCTCGGTCGGGTTGAACTCGATGAGCCGGCCCGGCTGGCCCACGCCGTTGAGGTTGAAGAAGCCGGTGGACTCGCTCACCCGCGCCGCCTGCTGCATGTTGTGCGTGACGATCACGATCGTGTAGCGGTCCTTGAGCTCGGCCATGAGGTCCTCGATGGCCAGCGTGGAGATCGGGTCCAGCGCGGAGCACGGCTCGTCCATGAGCAGCACGTCGGGCTCGACGGCGATCGCGCGGGCGATGCACAGCCGCTGCTGCTGGCCGCCGGACAGGCTCGAGCCGGGCCGGTCGAGGCGGTCCTTGACCTCGTTCCAGAGGTTGGCGCCGCGCAGCGAGCGCTCGACGAGCTCGTCGGCCTCGGGCTTCTTCATCTTCCGGTTGTTGAGCCGGTTGCCCGCGATGACGTTGTCGTAGATCGACATCGTCGGGAACGGGTTGGGCCGCTGGAAGACCATGCCGATCTGGCGGCGCACGTCGACCGGGTCGGCGTCGGGGCTGTAGAGGTCCTGGCCGTCCATGACGACCTTGCCCTCGACACGGGCGCCGGGGATGACCTCGTGCATCCGGTTGAGCGAGCGCAGGAAGGTGGACTTGCCGCAGCCCGAGGGCCCGATCAGTGCGGTGATGCTGCGCGGCTCGATCGAGACGTTGACACCCTCCACGGCGAGGAAGTTGCCGTAGTAGATGTTGAGGTCGGAGACCTCGATGCGCTTGGCCACGTGTTGATCCTCCGGGATCGATCCGGTCAGCGACCGGTCTTGGGGGCGAAGAAGCGGCTGATCAGGCGGGCCACGACGTTGAGGGCCATGACCAGGATGATGAGCAGGAGAGCCGCCGTCCAGGCCCGGTCCAGGAAGGCCTGGGTGGCGGTCCCGGGCTGGGTCAGCTGGTAGTAGGCGAACACCGGCAGCGTCGCCATGCGCCCGTCGAACGGGTTGAGGTTGGTGGAGGTGACCAGGCCCACCGTCACCAGCAGCGGCGCGGTCTCGCCCACGACCCGGGCGACGGCCAGCGTGATGCCGGTGCCCAGCCCCGCGACGGCGGTCGGCAGGACCACCTTCACGACCGTCCGCCACTTGGGGACGCCGAGGGCGTAGCTCGCCTCCCGCAGCTCGTTGGGGACGAGCTTGAGGACCTCCTCGCACGAGCGGACGACGACCGGGATCATCAGCACCGACAGGGCGACCGCGCCCATGACGCCCAGCCGGACGTCGTTGCCGAACAGCAGGGTGAACAGGGCGAAGGCGAACAGGCCGGCCACGATCGACGGGATGCCGGTCATGACGTCGACGAAGAACGTGATGGCCCGCGCGAGCCGGCCCCGGCCGTACTCGACGAGGTAGACGGCCGTCAGCAGCCCAATCGGCACCGAGATGACGGCGGTCAGCCCGGTGATGATCAGCGTGCCGAGGATGGCGTGGTAGGCGCCGCCACCCTCGCCGACCACCCGGTACATCGAGTTGGTGAAGAAGGTGGCGTCGAACCGCGCCAGCCCCTTCTCGAGAACGGTGTAGACCAGCGACACCAGCGGGATCATCGCGATGGCGAACGCGGTGGTGACCAGGGCGGTGACCAGCCGGTCGGTGGCCTTGCGGGTGCCCTCGACGGCCCGGGACCCGGCGTAGACGGCCACCGTGCCGAGGACCGCGCCGTAGACGACGGTCAGGGCGACGCTGAAGCCGGTGAGGGCCGACAGGGCGGCGCCGAGCGCGACCCCGGCGGCGTAGAGGCCCAGGGGCGCGGAGCGGGGCAGCCGGCGCCGCGCGCGGATGGGCGCCCCGGGCTCACCGGTGACCCGGACGGGGGACTGGGTCTCGGTGCTCATCAGTTGGCTCCGGAGAAGTCGGCGCGCCGGTTGACGATCCAGCGGGCGAGCATGTTGACCGCGAGCGTGATCACGAACAGCACGAGGCCGCTGGCGACCAGCGTGTTGACGTCGATCCCGGTCGCCTCGGGGAACCGCAGGGCGATGTTCGACGCGATCGTCGACGGGTTGGAGCTGCCGATCAGGTTCAGCGTGGCGCCGGCGCCGCCCGACAGCACGATGGCGACCGCCATCGTCTCGCCGAGGGCGCGGCCCAGGCCGAGCATCGCGCCGGCGATGACACCGGACCGGCCGTAGGGCAGCACGGCCATCTTGATCATCTCCCAGCGGGTCGCGCCGAGGGCGAGGGCGGCCTCGCGGTGCAGCGCCGGCGCCTGGCTGAACACCTCGCGGGCGATGGCCGAGATGATCGGCAGGATCATGACGGCCAGCACCAGGCCCACGGTGAGCATCGTGCGGCCGCTGGCGGAGGCGGGCCCGGCGAAGAACGGCAGCCAGCCCAGGTCGTCGGCGGCCCACCGGTGGAAGGGGACGAGGGCGGGCGCGAGGACCGCGAGCCCCCAGAACCCGTAGACGACGCTCGGGATCGCCGCCAGCAGGTCGATGACGTAACCCATGGTGGCGGCGATCCGCCGCGGCGCGTAGTAGGTGACGTAGAGCGCGATGCCCACCGCCAGCGGTGTGGCGACCAGCAGCGCGAGGACGGCGCCGAGCAGGGTCCCGACGATCAGCGGGGCGACGTAGCCGGTCAGACCCTCCCCGCCGGGGATCTCCTCCGCCGGGGCCGTGAGCGCCGGGATCGCCTCGCTGATGAGGAAGGCGGCCACGCCGGCGAGCACGAGCAGGATGAAGACGCCCGAGCCCTTGGCGCTGCCGGCGAAGACGCGGTCACCCAGCCGGCGGACGGCGCGCTGCGGCGACGGGGATGGGGCGGGGGCCTTCGTGGCGGTCACCGTTGCTCCGGGGTCGATCGGGAGTGCGGGGGAGCCCGTCTCCGGGCGGGGCGGTGGCCCGGGGCGTCACCGACGCCCCGGGCCACCGGGGAGTGCTCCGGTCAGCCGGCGTTGATCGCGTCGACCGCGGTCTGCGCCTGCTCACGCAGTGTGTCGGAGATCGGGGCGTTGCCGGCGTTCTCCGCCGCGGTCTGCTGGCCGTCCTCGCTGATCACGTAGGACATGAAGGCCTGCACGTTGTCGGCGGTCGACTGGTCGTCGTACCGGACGCACCCGATGTGGTAGCTGACCAGGACGATCGGGTACTCGCCGGACCCCTCGGTCTGCCGGTTGACCTCGATGGCGAAGTCGTACTCGCCGCGGCCCTCGACGGCCGGGGAGTTCTCGACCACGGCGGCGGCGGCCTCGGCGGACGGGGCGACGAACTCGCTGCCGACGCCGACGTTGACGACACCGAGCTCGCCGGCGCGGCTGGCGTCGGCGTAGGTGACCGCGCCGGCGGTGCTGGTCACGACCTCGACCACGCCGGAGGTGCCGTTGGCCGCCTCGCCGCCGGGCAGCGGCCACACGCCGTCGGGCTCGGAGGTCCACACGTCACCGGCGGTCTGGAACAGGTAGTCGGTGAAGTTGTCGGTCGTGCCGGAGTCGTCGCCGCGGTGCACCGGGGTGATCGCCGTGTCCGGCAGCTGGACGTCGGGGTTCTCCTGCGCGATGGCCGGGTCGTTCCAGGTGGTGATCTGGCCGGCGAAGATGCGCGCGATCGTGGCCGGCGAGAGGTCCAGCTCGTCGACGCCCTCGAGGTTGAAGACCACCGCGATCGGCGAGATGTAGTTGGGCAGCTCGAAGACCTCACCGCCGCCGCAGCGCTCCTGCGCGCCGGCCAGCTCCTCGTCGTCGAGGGCGGCGTCGGAGCCGGCGAAGTCGGTGGACCCGGCGATGAACTGCTCGCGGCCACCGCCGGAGCCGACCGGGTCGTAGCTGAACTGCACCCCGGGGTGCTCGCCCTCGAAGCCGGCCTGCCAGGCCTCCATGGCCGCCTGCTGGCTGCTGGCGCCGGCGCCGACGAGGTCACCGCTGAGCTCGGCGGCGCTGGAGTCGCTGCTGCCGCCGCCACTGCCGCCCGACGCGCCCTCGGACTCGTTGGCCGCGCCGCACGCGGCGAGCGCGAGGGTGCCGGCCAGCGTCGTCGAGAGGACGGCGGCGCGCGACCTGCTGCTGAGCTTCAACTCGGTGCCTTTCGCAAGGGGGGACCGGACCGGTCGCCGGGCACGGGAGGACCCGACGGGCAGCGACGGTAGGCAGCCGAGGTGGCCGGTCCCGGGTGGATCGGTGAACGGCCGGTGAACGCCGCCCGAGCCTTTCCCGACCGGGTGAGGGCGACGCCACGTCCGGGAGGTGAACGCGTGCGGTTCGGGTGGCGCCGGGCACGTCCGGTGCGGGAGGAAGGGCCGGTTGCCCACCGGCCCGCGGCTCAGGGGACGCGCCGCCAGGAGACGTCGACGGCGTGCCGCGTGAAGCCGGTGCGCTCGTAGAGCGCGACCGCGGGGACGTTGTCCTCCTCCACGTACAGCAGCACCTGCTCCAGCCCGAGGCCGCGCAGGTGGGCCAGCCCCAGGTCGGTCAGCGCGCGGCCGAGGCCCAGGCCCTGGGCGTCCGGGTCGATGCCGAGCACGTAGACCTCGCCGACCGGGTCGGGGCCGGCGTCGCCGGGCGGGTGCACCTTGGTCCAGTGCGAGCCGAGCAGCGTGCCGCCCGCGTCGCGGTCGCCCCGCCAGGCCAGGAGGAAGCCCGCCGGGTCGAACCAGGGCTCGGCCTCGCGCAGCCGCAGGTCATCGGCCGTCCAGGAGCCCTGCTCGGGGTGGGTGGCGAAGGCCCGGGCGTTGACGTGCAGCCACGCCTGCTCGTCGCGGCCAGGGCGGAAGGCGGTGACGTCGACGCCGTCGGGCAGCGCCGGGCGCGGGTCCGAGTCGGCGTCGGTGAGCGGCCGGCGCATCTGCAGCAGCACCCGCGCGCGGGTGTAGCCACGGGCGGTGGCCAGGGCGGTCGCGGCGGGCAGGTCGCCGTGCGCCCACACCCGCAGCGGCCGGTCCCCGGCGAGCTCCTCGAGCCGGGCCAGCAGCGCCCGCCCGGTACCCCGGCGGCGGGCGACGGGGGCGACGACGACCTCGGCCTCGGCGTCGCCCTCGCCGTCCGGTCCCCCCAGCTCGAGGCGGGCGTAGCCGACGGGGGCGCCGTCGGCGCCGGTGGCCAGCACGTCCCGGCCACCGGCCGGGCCGCCGTGCTGCAGCCGGAGCTCGGCCTCCTCCGACAGCGGGCGGACGCCGTCGGCGGCGGCCGCGGCCCGCAGCAGCGCGAGGACCGCCGCGGTCTCGGCGGGGGCGAGCCGCTCGGTGTCGCGGACGGCGGCGGTGCTCAGCGCAGGGGGGCGGTGCGGCGGGAGCCCTCGGCGAGGGGCTCGACGAGGGGCTCGGCGAGGGGCTCGGCGGGCTCGGCCGAGGCGCGCGCCGCGGCGGCGGTGGCGTCGGCGACCTGCTGGTCGAGCTTGTAGCCCACGTTGCGGACGGTGCCGATCAGCGCCTCGTGCTCGGTGCCGAGCTTGGCACGCAGCCGCCGGACGTGGACGTCGACGGTGCGGGTGCCGCCGAAGTAGTCGTAGCCCCAGATCTCCTGCAGCAGCTGGGCGCGGGAGAACACCCGGCCCGGGTGCTGGGCGAGGTACTTGAGGAGCTCGAACTCCTTGTAGGTGAGGTCCAGCGGCCGGCCGCGCAGCCTGGCGGAGTAGCTGTGCTCGTCGATGACCAGCTCGCCGGCCTGGGTCACGCCGCCGTCGGGGCCGTCGACCGGGGTGGCCGCGGCCAGCCGGCGGGCGGTCGCCCACCGGAGCCGGGCGTCGACCTCGGCGGGGCCGGCGGTGTCGAGCAGGACGTCGTCGACGCCCCAGTCGGCCGACAGCGCGACCAGCCCGCCCTCGGAGAGGACGGCGACCAGCGCGGAGGCCACGCCGGTGGAGGACAGCAGCCCGCACAGCGCGCGGGCGCGGACCAGGTCGTGGCGGGCGTCGACGAGCACGACGTCACCGGAGTCGCCGTCGAGCAGGCTGGACAGCTCCGGCGCCACCACGCGCACCTGGTGGCCGAGCAGCCCCAGGGCGGGCAGCACCTCGGTGGTCGCCTGGCGCGCCGCCGTCATGAGCACGAGTCGCATGTCGTCTCCTCGGGGAGGGTGTCGACGGCGCTGTCGGACCGAGTGCGCAGGATAACCGACGCGCGCGGGCCGGACCCCGAGGTCACCCGAGCGCGTCGACCCGCGCGGGGGACGGACACGCCGCGCCACCCGGCTCGTGCGGCGCGGCGCGCCGAGGGCGTCTGCGACGATCGGGGACGAGCGGGGGCCGGTGCGCGGACCCGCCGTCGGCGGGCAGGAGGCGACGTGACCACCGCGCTGGACAGCGGCACCGCCACGCGCGGACGGCACGTCGTCGCGGCCGTCCTCGTGGCGGCCGCCGCCGTGGCCGTCGTCTGGGCGCCGGAGGTGGCCGGCGACGACGGCCGGCTCGGCGCGGTGCTGCTGCTGCAGGTCGTGCTGGCCCTGGGATGGGCGCTCGCGCTGGCCCCGGCGGGGGCGCGGGGCGCGGTGGCGCTGGCCGTCGCGGCGGCTGTCGCCGCCGACCTGCTCGTCGTCGGCGTCGAGGACCCCGGCCCGGGCGTGCTGCTGGCGGTGGCCGGGCCGGCCCTGCTGGCCGCCGTCGTGCACCAGATGCTGCGCCGCCCGCCGCGCACCGACGTCGTCGGCTCGCTCGGCTCGGTGGCGCTGCTCGTCGCGTCGGCGTGCGCGCTGGCGCTGCTCCTGCTGCCCGACGTGGCCGGGGACGCCGACACCCCCGCCACCGCGCCGCTGCTCGTCGTGGCGGCCGGCCTCGCCGCCGGCCTGCTGGTCGACGCCGTGCTGCCGCACCCCGCCCTCGCCGAGGAGGCCTCCCGCGGTGTGCCGGGGCTGCTCGCCGCGGTGGGCGCCGCGGTCGCGGTGGCCCTGCTGGGCAGCGGCGCCGGCACGCTCGTCGACGCCCTCTCCGGGATCACCACCGGCGTGGTCCTCGGCCTGGTCGCCGCGCTCGCCGGCACGGCGGCCTCCTTCCTGCTCGCCGACGCCGGCCGCCGGGTGCCCGCGGTCGCGGGGGCGGCGGTCGAGGGGCTGCTGCCGCTGGCCGTCTGCGCGCCGGCGCTGCTGGCGCTGGCCGTCGTCTGATCGGCGTGCGCACCCTCCTCGTCCTGCTGGCGCTGCTGGTCGCGCTGCTGCTCGTCGTCGGGCTGGTCGCCGACCCGATCGCCGAGGGCGTCGCCGAGGAGCGGGTCGCGGCCGCGCTGCGCGACGGCGGCGACCTCGCCGGGACGCCCGACGTCGACGTCGCCGGCTGGCCCTTCCTCACCCAGGCGGTGTCGGGCACCTACGACGACGTCCGCATCTCCCTGACCGCCGAGGACCTCGGCCGGCCCGCGGGGACGCACGCCGACGTCACGCTGCGCGGGGTGCACGTACCGCTGTCGGACGTGCTCTCCGGCTCGGTGCAGGAGGTCCCCGTCGACCGGATCGACGGGACCGCGACGCTGTCCTACGCCCTCCTCTCCGAGCGGCTCGGCGCCGGCACCGTCCTGCAGCGCGAGGGCGACGGGCTGCGCGTCACCCGCACCGTCGAGGTGCTCGGGTACACGGTGCCGCTCACCGCCGTCGGCCGGGTGTCGCTCGACGGGCAGGACCTCGTCGTCGACGTCGAGGAGGCCGCGGCGGCCGGCGTCGACGTGCCCGACGCCGTCGTCGACCGGGCCGACGACGCGCTCGACCTGCGCTACCCCGTCGCGCTGCCCTTCGGTCTGCGGCTGACCGGCGTCCGCCCCGCCGACGACGGGGTCGACGTCGCCGTCGAGGCCACCGACACGGTGCTGCGCGTGTCCTGAGGAATGCCCACCGGACCGGCCGGGTTGGCCAGGGGGATGACTCCCGCCGTGCTCGAGGGGCTGGGCTTCCGACCCGGCCAGGCCGACCTGACCGTGGTCCAGTTCTCGACGGCGTTCTGCGGGCCCTGCCGGACCACCCGCGCCCGGCTGCAGCACCTGGCGGCCACCCGCCCGGGACTGGCCCACCTCGACGTCGACGCCGAGAGCGCCCTCGGCGCCGTCCGCGCGCTCGACGTCCGGCGCACGCCGACGCTGCTCTACCTGGACCGGGAGGGCCGCCTGCTGGGCCGCCGCAGCGGCGCCCCGCACCCCCGGGAGCTCGCCGCCCTCGTCGACGCCCACACGGGCACGCGGTCCTGATCGGTTACCCTCGTCACGTGGGCACCCTGCTGACCTCGCGCCGCACAGTGGACCTGTGCCGCGTCGGCAGCTGCCTGTGTCGCGCCTCCTGAGGGCGGCCCTGCTCCGCCCAGACGTGCCCTGACCGCCGTCCGGAGAGCCATCCCCATGCTCCTGAGCCCCGCACGCACCGTCGTCGTGCGCGCGGGCTGCGAGCCGTTCCCGACCGTCCGCCGGCTCCGCCCGGCGCGCACCGCCTGACCGCCGCACACCCACCACAGGGAGGAACACCCCCCATGAGCCGCAACGACGTGCTCGTCACCGCCGACTGGGCCCAGGAGCACCTCGGCCAGCCCGGGATCGTCTTCGTCGAGGTCGACGAGGACACCAGCGCCTACGACAAGGGCCACATCGAGGGCGCGGTCAAGCTGGACTGGAAGAAGGACCTGCAGGACCCGCTGCGCCGCGACTTCGTCGACCGCGAGCAGTTCGAGCAGCTGCTGAGCGCCAAGGGCATCGGCAACGACGACACCGTGGTGCTCTACGGCGGCAACAACAACTGGTTCGCCGCCTACGCGTACTGGTACTTCAAGCTCTACGGCCACGACCAGGTCAAGCTCCTCGACGGCGGCCGCAAGAAGTGGGAGCTCGACAGCCGCCCGCTGTCCTCCGACGCCGTCGAGCGCCCCGCCACCCAGTACCGGGCGCAGGAGGCCGACGCCTCCATCCGCGCCTTCCGCGACGAGGTGATCGCCGCGATCGGCCAGCAGAACCTGGTCGACGTGCGCTCGCCCGACGAGTTCGCCGGCAAGCTGGTCGCCCCCGCGCACCTGCCGCAGGAGGGCGCGCAGCGCCCCGGCCACATCCCCACCGCGGTGAACGTGCCCTGGAGCAAGGCGGCCAACGAGGACGGCACCTTCAAGAGCGACGAGGAGCTGCGCGAGCTCTACGCCGCCGCCGGCCTCGACGAGTCCAAGGACACCATCGCCTACTGCCGGATCGGCGAGCGCTCGAGCCACACCTGGTTCGTGCTGCGCGAGCTGCTCGGCCAGCAGAACGTCAAGAACTACGACGGCTCGTGGACCGAGTACGGCTCGCTGGTCGGCGTCCCGATCGAGAAGGGGGCCTGAGCGTGTGCGGCGCCCCGAAGCAGGGCGGCGCTCTCGCCGGCATCGACCTGGACACCCAGACGGTGATCCAGGGCCAGGTCTGGTTCGACGGCGCCCCGGTGCCCGGCGCCTACGTCCGGCTGCTCGACGCCACCGACGAGTTCACCGCCGAGGTGGTCACCAGCCCGGAGGGCGAGTTCCGCTTCTTCGCCGCTCCGGGCAAGTGGAAGCTGCGCTCGCTGGCCCCGGTCGGCCGCGGTGAGCGCGTCGTCTCCGCCGAGGTCGGCCTGACCGAGACCACGGTCGTCCTCGACTGAGGGCCCGCGCCACGATCAGGTGACCTGATCGTGGCGCGTCCTCCCTCACGGTCTGCGGTGAGGGAGGACGCCCGGCGGTGCGGGAGGACGACGGAGCCGCCCGTTCCGCGACCGCGCCCGCCCTGGCAGCCGCCGGGGCGGGCGCGGTCGTGTCCGGGTGGCTTGCCCGCGCGGTGTGCGAGGAGTGCACTGCGCGGCATGCGCATCGGCATCCTGGGCAGCGGTCAGGTCGGGCAGGCGCTGGCGCGCGGGTACGGCAGGCACGGGCACGACGTGGTCGTCGGCACGCGGCAGGCGGCGGTCGGCGACCTGCCCGTCGCCCGGCCCGAGGACGCGGTGCGGGGTGCCGACCTCGTCGTCCTGGCCGTGCGGGGGGACGCCGCCGTCGACCTGGTCGGCTCCCTGGCCGACGCGCTCGACGGCGCGGTGCTCGTCGACGCCACCAACCCGCTGGACGCCTCCGGGGGCGCCCCGCGGCTGTTCGTCGGGCACACCGACTCCCTCGGCGAGCAGGTGCAGCGCGCGGCTCCCGGAGCCCGGGTGGTCAAGGCCTACAACACCGTCGGCAACGCGCTGATGGTCGACCCGCAGCTGCCGGGCGGGCCGCCGACGATGTTCATCGGCGGCGACGACGAGGCGGCCAAGGCCACGGTCACCGGCCTGCTGCGCGACACCGGCTGGGACGTCGTCGACCTCGGGGGCATCGAGGCGAGCCGGTGGCTGGAGCCGATGTGCATGGCCTGGGTCGCCCACGGGGTGCGCACCGGCACCTGGGGCCACGCCTTCCGGCTGCTGCGCCCGGAGGCCTGAGGGCGGCTGCGCGCCGGGACCTGAGGGCCGCCGGTCAGGGCACGCCGGGCGGCAGCCGGTTCGGGCCGGCCTCGGGCGGCCGCGGGCGGTCCTCCGGGTACGCACGGACGGCGACCAGCGCGACGTCGTCGGCGCCGGGCGCGGGCACCATCCGGGCCAGCAGCGTGTCGCACAGCTCCTCCAGCGGCACCCGCCCGAGGTCGCGCAGCGCCTCCTGCAGCGCGGCCAGCCCGGCGTCGAGGTCGCTGTCGCGGCGCTCGACGAGGCCGTCGGTGTAGAGCAGCAGCGTCTGGCCGTCGCGGATGTCGGCCGTCGCGTCCGTGCGCCGCGCGTGCGGGTCGACGCCGAGCACCAGCTCCGGCCGGGTGGCCAGCAGCCGGCTCGTGCCGTCGGGGTCGAGCAGCAGGGGCGGCAGGTGCCCGGCGTTGCTCCACCGCAGCACCCGGGTGCCGGCGACGGGGACGTCGGGGTGCCGCTCGATGCGCGCGAGCACCACGGTGGCCAGGGTGCTCACCGCCAGGCCGAGGGCGGTCCGCTCGGCCCGCGCCAGCGTCACCGAGGGCGGCCGCTCCTCGTCGTAGGCCAGTGCCCGCAGCAGCCCGCGCAGCTGCCCCATCGCGGCGGCCGCGTCGCTGCCGTGCCCGACGACGTCGCCGATGACGAGCACCGTGGCGCCGTCGGGCTGCAGGAAGGCGTCGTACCAGTCGCCGCCGACCTGGGCGCCGTCGGCGGCCGGGCGGTAGCGCACGGCGACGTGCAGGTGGTCGGGCTCGGGCGGCGGGGTGAGCAGCGCCTGCTGCAGCCGGTCGGACAGCGCCCGCTGGGCGGCGTTCTGCTCGGCCAGCCGTCGGAGCTCCTCGGCCTGCCGGAGGGCGGCCAGCCGGTCGGTGAGATCGCGGAAGGAGACGACGACGCCGGTCACCCCGTCGTCCTCCACCGTGGGGACGGCGATCAGCTCGACCGGCACCGCCGTGCCGTCGGCGCGCCAGAACACCTCCGCGTCGGCCGACACCGTCCGGCCGGTGGCCAGCGCCTGCCAGACCGGGCACTCCTCGCGGGGGTACGGGGAGCCGTCCGCGCGGGCGCCGTGCAGCAGGTCGTGCTGGTCGCGCCCCAGCTGATCGGCGGCGGGCCGGCCGGTGATGCGCTCGGCGGCCGGGTTGACGAACTCCACCCGCCCGGCGCGGTCGAGGCCGTAGATGCCGTCGGCGACGTTGGCCAGGACCCGCTCGTAGCGGGCCGCCGTCCGGGCCAGCTCGGCCTCGACCGCGTGCAGGTCCGGCGGAGCGCCTGGGCTGTCGATGGTGCCGTCCTCCTCCGCTGGTCCGGCGGGTGCCTGCGCCCCAGCGTGCCTCACGGCCCCGGCGGGTGCCGGACCCTCCCCGGGCGTCAGCCGCGGTGTCGGGCGGCGTGCCAGGCGGCGGCGCCCAGCACCGCCGCGACGGCCATCGCCGCCCCGCCCGCCGTCGCCCCCGCGAAGCCGGCCCGCAGCACGTCGGGCGCCCGGACGGCGGCGCCGACGCCCACCGCGGCCCCCAGCGCGAGCAGCCCGGCCCACACCGCCCAGGCGGTGCCGCTCAGGTCGCCGGGCCGCGACGGCGTCCGGCGCCACCACAGGACCAGCCAGCCGGCGAGGACCGCCGCGCCCAGCACCGTGCTGACGTGCTGGGCGACGTCGTAGCCGAACCAGTCCTCACCGGCGAAGGTCCCCACCGGTGCGCCCAGTGCGGGCACGTGCCGGGTGCCCCACCCCCACCAGTGCGTGAACTGGTCCCAGCCGACGTGGGTGGCCGCGCCGAGCGCCAGCGCGGCGAGCACCGCGGCGCCCGCCCGCGGCGACCCGAGCCGGGCGCGCAGGCCCGGGCGCGCGGTCAGCCGGCGGCGCAGCCCGGCGGGGGCGGCGGCCAGTGCCGGCGCGGCCAGCAGGCCGTGCCACACCAGCCACAGCGCGGCACCGAGGGCGACGTCGAGGGTGACCACCGCGAGCGGGGTGTGCGTCGGCCAGCCGGGCCGGCCGGGCAGGTAGAAGGGCAGGTCGGGCGCGAGGCTCCCGGCGACGAGCGCGGACGCCGGCAGCCCGGTCGGCAGGAAGGGCAGCACCGCGGCGGGGTGGCTCCCGGTGAACGGCACCGGCCCATCGTGCCCGCCCCGGCGGGTCCGGCGGCCGGGAGCACGCGGGCGCGCCTACCGTGGCCGCCGTGGTCGCCGCGTGGGTCCTCGTCGCGCTCGCCGCGCTGGCCGGCCTCGCCTGCCTCGCGGCCGCCCGGCGGCTGGCCCGGCCGGGCGGGCGCCCCCGCCGCGAGCGCTCCCGTCCGGGTCGCAGCGCGCGGGGCCGCTGACTGGGCGCCCGGCTACGGTGGCGGGCATGCCTCCCCGGGACGCCGGCCGGTGACCGGCCCGACCGACCTGCCCGTCGCCGACACCGTCGACGTCCGCTCCGGGCCGGAGGTGGCCCACGACCTGCTGGCGGTGCTGCCGCTGCTGGGGGAGTGGCACGGCGAGGGCGTGCTGGCCGGCGGGGACGACGGCGACCGGCGCTTCGGCCAGTGGATCCGCTTCGCCCACGACGGCCGCGACTTCCTCGCCTACGAGTCCCGCACCTGGCTCATCGGCGACGACGGCCGGGTCGAGGGTCCCGCCGTCCGGGAATCCGGCTTCTGGCGGCCCCGCGGCGAGGACGACGTCGAGCTGCTGGTGACCAGCCCCGACGGCCTGGTCGAGCTCTACGTCGGGCGGGCGCGGACCACCACGAGCTGGGAGCTGACCAGCGACGTCGTGGCCCGCACGCCCGACGCCCCGGACGCCGCCCGCGCGGTGCGGCTCTACGGCATCGTCGAGGGAGCGCTCATGTACGCGATCGACCGGGCCGGCTCGCAGACCCCGCTGCGGCCGACGATGTCGGCCCGGCTGGAGCGGCTGCGGTGAGCGTCCCGGTGGGCGGGTCGGTCGACACGCCCCGCCGCGTCGCCGACGGCTACGTCGACGCCGTCTGCGACCTCGACCCGATCGTCGCGACGTCGCTGGGCACCCGGCCCGGCGACGACCGGCTGCCCGACCTGAGCCCCGAGGGGCTGGCGGCCGAGGCCGACCTCACCCGGCGGACCCTCGCCGGGCTCGACGCCGTCCTGGCCGCCGACCTCTCGCTCGACGACGACCCGGTGGAGCGCCGCTGCGCCCGCCTGCTGCGCGAGCGGCTGGGCGCCGAGCTCGCCGCGCACGAGGCCGGGGAGGGCTTCCGCGCGCTGTCGAACCTGTTCAGCCCGGTGCACTCGGTCCGTCAGGTGTTCCTGCTCATGCCGACGGCCACCGACGACGACTGGGCGGTGGTCGCCCGCCGCATGGCCCGCATCCCCGAGGCCTACCGCGGCTACCTCGACACGCTGCGCGAGGGCGCCCGGCGCGGGCTGCTGGTCGCCCCGCGCCAGGTGTCCACCGTCGTCGGGCAGCTCGACGAGTGGCTGACCGGCCCGTTCTTCGGCGGGCTCGCCGCCGGCGGCCCCGACGCGCTGCGCGGCGAGCTCGACGCCGCGGCCCGCTCGGCCGACGCGGCGGTGGCCGAGGTCCGCGACTTCCTCCGCGACACCTACCTGCCGCAGGCCGAGGGCACCCCCGACGCGGTGGGCCGCGACCGCTACGCGCTGGCCGCACGGCGCTGGAACGGCTCCGACCTCGGCGCCGGCCAGGGGCTGGAGGAGGCCTACGCCTGGGGCTGGGCCGAGCACCGGCGGATCCTGGCCGAGCAGCGCGCGGAGGCCGAGGCGCTGCGCCCCGGGTCGACCCCGCGCGAGGCCATGGCCTGGCTCGACGAGCACGGTCCGGCCGTCGAGGGCGTCGAGGCGATCCGGCAGCGGCTGCAGGCGATGATGGACGAGGCGATCGCCGCGCTCGACGGCACGCACTTCGACCTCGCCGAGCCGGTGCGCCGGGTGGAGGCGATGATCGCGCCGCCGGGCAGCGCCGCGGCGCCGTACTACACCCGCCCCGCGCTGGACTTCTCCCGGCCCGGCCGCACCTGGCTGCCGACGCTGGGCCGCGAGCGCTTCCCGCTGTGGGACCTGGTCTCGATCTGGTACCACGAGGGCGTCCCCGGCCACCACCTGCAGCTGGCCCAGTGGGTCTACGTCGCCGGCGACCTGTCCACCTACCAGACGTCGCTGGGGTCGGTCAGCGCGAACGTCGAGGGCTGGGCGCTCTACGCCGAGCGGCTCATGGACGAGCTCGGGTACCTCACCGAGCCGGGCGCGCGGATGGGCTACCTCGACGCCCAGCAGCTGCGCGCGATCCGGGTGGTCATCGACATCGGCATGCACCTCGGGCTGCCCGTCCCCGACGACGCCGAGGGTGCGCTGGCCGCGCACCGCGGCCGGCCGTGGACGCCGGAGCTCGCGCGGGCCTTCGCCGGCGACCACCTGGGCAGCGACCCGGCGTTCCTCGACAGCGAGCTGATCCGCTACCTCGGGCTGCCCGGGCAGGCGATCAGCTACAAGCTCGGGGAGCGGGCCTGGCTGGCCGGGCGGGCCGCCGCCCAGCGCGCCCGCGGGGCGGACTTCGACCTCAGGGCGTGGCACATGGCCGCGCTGTCGCAGGGCTCGCTCGGCCTCGACGACCTCGAGGCCGAGCTGGCGCGGCTCTAGGGTCGCGGCGTGCACGGGCCCGGGAAGGAGACGCTGCTCCCCGTCGTCGGGGCGGCCGTGGCCGGCAACGCCCTCGTCGGCCGCGAGTCGCTCCGGTGGTTCCGCGGGCTCCGGCACCCGGCCTCCCAGCTCCCGATGCCCGGGTTCTACGCGGTCGGGGGCGCGTACTACCTGGTGATGGGCGTCGTCGTGCACCGGGCCGCGCGGCGCGGGGACCGGCGTTCGTACCGCCTGGCGATGGCCGTCCTGGCCGGCAACGAGCTGTGGAACGCGGCCTTCTTCGGCCGGCGGAGCACCCGCAACGGCTTCCTGGGGGTCCTGGCGTTCCTCGTGCCGCTGGGCCTGCTGCAGGCCTCCGTCGCGGGGGACCGGACGTCGGCGCTGGTGCTGGCCCCGTACACCGCCTACGTGCTCGGCTACGACGTCCCGTGGACCCACCGCCTCTGGCGGCTCAACCCGTCCTGACCGGCCGCGGGCCGATCCCGACCAGGTGGGCCAGCTCGGCCGTCGCGCGGGCGAAGAACCGGTCGGCGTCCTCGACCGACCCGACCAGCTGGCCGAACAGCTCGAAACCGACCGTGCCGAACAACGCGCAGTAGGCCAGCAGGGCGCGCACCCGGACGGCGTCGTCGATGCCGGGGGCGTCCTGCCCCAGGACCTCCACGGCGGCGTCGCCGAGCAGGCCGGGCTCGCGGCCGCCGTCGCCGGTGAGCAGCCCGGCGCGGGCGGCGTCCCCGAGGACGCGGCCGAGGACGACGCCGACCCGCGACGCCGCGGGCACGGTGTCGCGGGGGGCGTGGTAGCCGGGCACCGGCGAGCCGTAGAGCAGCGCGTACTCGTGCGGGTGGGTGCGCGCCCAGTCGCGCACCGCGGCGCACACGGCCGACCACCGCTGCTCCGGGGCGGCGGCGGGGTCGTCGGCGGCCTCGGCCGCGGCGCCCACGGCGTCGTACCCGTCGATGATCAGCCGGGTCAGCAGGTCGTCGCGGCTGGGGAAGTAGCGGTACACCGCCGAGGAGGCCATCCCCACCTCCCGGGCGACGGCGCGCAGCGACAGCGCCGCGGCGCCCACCTCGGCCAGCTGCCGGCGCGCGGCCTCGGTGATCTCGGCGGTGATCTCGGCGCGGACGCGCTCGCGGGCGGTGGGCACGTCCCGATGATGACGCTTCGCGAGCGGTGCACGCAAGTGTGAGCACTGCTCTTGACAGCACGCGGGCGGAGCGGGATCGTCGTTCTCGAACGAGAGCACCGCTCTCGTCGGACCGGACGAGGAGCCGTCATGGCACTGCACGTGATCGTGGGCAAGGGCCCGGTGGGCACGACGACGGCGGAGCTGCTGGCCGCCCGGGGGCACCGGGTGCGGGTGCTCTCCCGCAGCGGCGGCACCTCCACCGACGCCGTCGAGCACCGCCGGGTCGACGCCGCCGACGCCGGGGCGCTGACCGAGGCCGCCGCCGGCGCGGCCGCCCTCTACAACGCCGTCAACCCGCCCTACCACCGCTGGGCCACCGACTGGCCGCCGGTCGCCGCCGCCCTGCTGAGCGCCGCCGAGCGCACCGGCGCGGTGCTGGTGACGATGTCCAACCTCTACGGCTACGGCCGCCCCACCGGGCCCATGACGCCGGAGAGCCCGCTGGCCGCCACCGACACCAAGGGTCGGGTGCGGGTGGCCATGTGGCGGGAGGCGCTGGCCGCGCACGAGGCCGGCCGCGCCCGGGTGACCGAGGCCCGCGCCGCCGACTTCGTGGGACCGCAGGTCCCGCCCGCGCAGTCCCACCTGGTGCGCCAGCTGGCGACGCTGCGCCGCGGCCGTCGCGCCTGGGTGGTGGGCGACCCCGACGTGCCGCGCAGCTGGAGCTACCTGCCCGACGTCGCCGCCACGCTGGCCGTCCTCGGCACCGACGAGCGCGCGCTGGGCCGGGCGTGGCACGTGCCGAGCAGCCCGCCGCGCTCGCAGCGCCAGGCGCTCGCCGACCTGGCCGGCGCGATGGGCGTCCCGCCGGTGCCGGTCAGCGGCATCCCGTGGCCGGTGCTGTCGGCCGTGGGCGTCTTCTCGCCGATGATGCGCGAGGTCGTCGACGTCCGGCACCAGTTCGACCAGGAGTACGTCCTGGACGCGACCGCGACGACCGAGACCTTCGGCCTGACCGCCACCCCCTGGCCACAGGTGCTCGCGGCGACCGCCGGTGCGCCGGTGGCGTCCCGGGCCTGAGCGCGCGGCTCAGGCCTCGCGGTCGACGACGTTGACGGGGTCGCTGTCGGGGGTGACCGGGTCGCCGGGCAGGGCGGGGGCGACCTCGAGCCGGCTGGCCAGCAGCGCGTCGACGGCGGCCACGCTGCCGCCGACGTAGGTGCTGGTCAGCGCCGGGTCGGTGACGACGCACCAGGCGCGGTCGGCCGGCCACCACAACGCGGCGCTCTGCTCGCGCGGCTCCGGGGCGAAGTTCGCCGCGGCGCGCTCCACCGGGCCGGGCACGAGCAGCAGGTCGGCGCGGGGCAGCAGGAGTCGCGGCAGGTCGGCGGCGCCGCCGTCGTCCCACCCGAACCAGCACTCGCCGGGGGTGGTGGTCCGGTCGGCCAGCACGGCGGCGATCTCGCGGGCGACGTGCGCGGGCAGGTGCCCCTCGGCGGGGGCGTCGTTCCACAGCCCGGGCTGGTCGGCCTCGGCGAGGTACTCCCAGGAGCCGGTGATGCCGGGCCACTGCATCAGCCGGTGCGGGGTGGTGCCGTTGGCCGCGGCGACCTCGTCCCACCGGACGTGGACGTCGTCGTCGCCCTCGTAGCGGACGGCGGGGTGGAACACCCGGGCGTGCGCGGCGAAGCCGGCCGGCAGCAGCGCGGCGACGGTGTCGGGGGGAGCCCGGCGCACGGCCTCGGCGATCCAGCGGCCGGCCGGCGCGGTGCGCCCGACGATGGACACGGGGCGCTGCTCCCTCCCCGGGGAACGGACAACCCCCGGGCTGTTCCGCGGCGCCTGTCCCCGAGGGGAGGCTGCTCGCGGGCCGACTGGACAAGTGTCGGCGGCCCGGGGGTCGGGTGACTGTCCGGTTCTCGCTCGCCGCCGTACGACGGACGGGCGATCATGCCGTCGTTCGGATTCCACTCCGAACGGGCGGCCCATCTGGACGGCGGCTAGCGGACAGCCACCTCACGAGTCCGATAAGCATGCAAAGTACGGACCACCTCCTCTCTCGTGTACCTCGACGGTACGACGCGGTTCCGGGGTCGGCAACGACGTTTCTCAGCCGTCGGCGAAACCGCCGCGTGCCGCCGGTCCGCCGGGCGTGTCGGGCCCGCGCTGGTAGACGTCCGGGATGTCGTCGTGGTCGGCGTCCACCTGCTCCAGCTCCCAGATCTGCCGGTAGCGGCGGTTGCGCAGCCGCAGCACGACCGTAGCCAGCAGGGCCGACAACAGGGTGCCGATGAGCACGCCGACCTTGACGTGCTCGTCGCGCTCGCTGCCGACGCCGAAGGCCAGCTCGCCGATGAGCAGGGACACCGTGAAGCCGATCCCGCCGAGCAGCGCCAGGCCCACCACGTCGGGCCAGCCGAGGTCGTCGGCGAACTCGGCCCGGGTGAACCGGGTGACCAGCCAGCTGGCCCCGAGGATGCCGACCAGCTTGCCGACGACGAGGCCGGCGACGATCCCGAGCGTCACCCGGTCACCGAGCGACTCGACCAGGCCCGACAATCCGCCGACGGTGACCCCGGCGGCGAAGAAGGCGAACACCGGGACGGCGACGCCGGCCGAGATCGGGCGGAACCGGTGCTCGAGGTGCTCGGCCAGGCCGGGGCCCGCGCCGGGCCCGCCGGCCGCCTCGCTGCGGACCACCGGCACGGTGAACGCGAGCAGGACGCCGGCCACCGTGGCGTGCACGCCGGACTCGTGCACGAACACCCAGGTGAGCACCGCCAGCGGCAGCAGCAGCCACCACGAGCGGACCCGCTTCTGCACGAGGAAGCCGAAGACCCCCAGCGGCAGCAGGGCCAGCGCCAGCCAGCCCGCGGCCAGCGACGTCGTGTAGAAGACCGCGATGATCGTGATGGCCAGCAGGTCGTCGACGACCGCGAGGGTGAGCAGGAACGTGCGCAGCGCGCTGGGCAGGTGGGTGCTGATCACGGCCAGGACGGCGAGGGCGAAGGCGATGTCGGTGGCCGTCGGGATGGCCCAGCCGCGCAGGGCGTCCCCGCCCCCCAGGTTGACGAGCACGAAGATCACCGCGGGCACGGCCATCCCGCCGACGGCGGCGGCCACCGGCAGCGCCGCCCGCCGCGGGTCGCGCAGGTCACCGGCCACGAACTCGCGCTTGAGCTCCAGCCCCGCGACGAAGAAGAAGACCGCCAGCAGCCCGTCGGCCGCCCACGTGCCCAGGGTCAGGTCCAGGTGCAGCGAGGCCGGCCCGACACGCGTGTCGCGCAGCGCCTCGTAGGCCGCCGACCACGGCGAGTTCGCCCACACGAGGGCGATGACGGTGCCGATCAGCAGCAGGACGCCGCCGACGGTCTCCTTGCGCAGGATGTCCGCGATCCGGCTGGTCTCGGCCCACGAGCCGCGGGCGAGGACGCGGGTGGATCCGTGCGGGCGGGAGGGGACGGTCACGGGGCGGCTCCGGGGCGGTGGGTCGGGTACGACACCGCCGACCAGACTTCCCGGCACACCCGGGGACAGCCTAGCGGCGGCCTCCCGTCGTCGCCGTCCGTGCACGGGGCCGGTCCGTAGAGTGGTCGCCGTGGACCCCCGCCCGGCACCGCCCCCGCGGGAGCGTTCCCTCCGCCCGGCGGAGCTGGCCGGCCGGCGCGTCGGGGTCTGGGGCCACGGTCGCGAGGGCCGCGCCGCCGTGCGGGCCGCGCTGGCCGCCGGCGCCTCCGACGTCCTCGTCGCCGACAGCCGCCCGGTCGACCCCGCGTCCCTGCCCGAGGGCGTCACCGCCACCGCCGACGTCGCCGACCTCGCCGGCTGCGACGTCGTCGTCCGCTCGCCGGGGATCAGCCCCTACCGGGAGGACGCCCGGCTGCTCGCCGACCGCACCGTGGTGACGACCGGCACCGGGATGGCGCTGGCCGAGGCCGCGGCGCGGGGGGTGCCGGTGCTCTGCGTCACCGGCACCAAGGGCAAGAGCACCACCAGCGCCCTGGCCGCCGCCGTCCTCACCGCCGCCGACCGCCCGGCCGTGCACGCCGGCAACATCGGCACCCCGCTGCTCGACGTCCTGGCCGACGTGGGCGACCGCACCCTCGTCGTCGAGATCTCCAGCTACCAGGCCGCCGCCGTGCCGGACTTCTCCGGCCGCGGCGCGCTCACCTCGCTGGCGCCCGAGCACCTGGACTGGCACGGCGGGGAGGTCACCTACTTCCGCGACAAGCTGCGCGTCTTCACCGCCTGCCCCGAGCGGTCGGTGGTGGTCAGCGCGCAGGCCCGGCCGGTGGCGCTGCGGTACCTCGACCCCGCGCAGCTGGTCGACCCCGCCGAGGTGCTGCCGCCGGGGCTGGCCGAGCGCGCGCAGCCGGTGCACCTGCCCGGCGCCCACAACCGCAGCAACGTCGCCGTCGCGCTGGCCGCCTGCGCGCTGCTCGGCCTCGACCTCGCCGCAGCCGCCGACGCGGTCACCGCCGCGGTCGCCGCCTTCCGGGCGCTGCCGCACCGGCTCTCACCGGTGGCCACCCTGGGCGGGGTCACCTTCGTCGACGACACGCTCTCCACCACCCCGGTGTCGGTGCTGGCCGCGCTCGACGCGCTGGCCGGCCGGCCGGTCACGCTCATCGCCGGCGGCCAGGACCGCGGCCTGGACTACACCGGCCTGGCCGCGACGTTGGTGGCCCGTCGGGAGGAGGTCGCCGTGGTGACCGTCCCCGACACCGGGGCCCGGCTGGCCGACGACGTCCGCCGGGAGGCCGCCGGGGCGGCGGTGCGCCTCACCGAGGCGCAGTCGCTGGCCGAGGCGGTGGCCGCGGCGATCGCCGGCACCCCGCCGGGCGGGGTCGTGCTGCTCTCGCCCGGCGCCCCCAGCTACAACCGCTACCGCGACTTCGAGGAGTTGGCAGCCACCTATGAGCACGTCCTCGCCGACGCCGGCGCCGAGCGTCTCTGACCGGCCCGGCGGCGGCGCCTTCGTCGTCGCCGGCCGGACCCTGGACCCCGCCACCGGCGAGGCCGCCTTCACCTACCGGCTCGGCGACGACGAGTTCACCGAACGGCTGACCCTCGACCCGGCGCTGCTCGGCGGTGAGGTCGACGCCGACCGGCTCGACGGCGCCCTCGACCTGGTGCACCTGGTCATGGGCACCAGCTACTACAAGCTCGCCGCCCCCGGCCGGGTCGTCGTCGAGCGGCCGGTCACCGCCGCGCAGGCCGCCGTCGCGCAGGCCGCCTACACCGACGGCCTCGGCGAGTTCGCCGCGGTCAACCGGCTGCCCGTGCCGCACCGCGTGGCCTTCGACGTCGAGGTCCGCCCGGCCGGCCCGGCGCCGTCCCCCGGCACCCGGGGCGCGCTGCTGCCCGTCGGTGGTGGCAAGGACTCCGCGCTGGCCCTCGTCGTCATCCCCGACGGGACGGCGCTGGCGGTCAACCCCACCGGCGCGCAGCGCGACGTCGCCCGCGCCGCCGGCGTGCCGCTGCTCGAGGTCCGCCGCCGGCTCGACCCCCTGCTGGCCGAGCGCACCGCCCAGGGCGGCCTCAACGGGCACGTCCCGGTCACCGCGATCAACTCCGCGATCGCCACGCTGGTCGCCGTCCTCGGCGGCCACGACCCCGTCGTGTTCGCCAACGAGCGCTCCGCCGACGAGGAGACGCTCACCGTCGACGGCGTCAGCGTGAACCACCAGTACTCGAAGTCCTTCGCCTTCGAGCGGCTGTTCACCGCGGCCGCCGCCGAGCTCGGCACCGGATACTTCAGCCTGACCCGGCAGCTGTCGGAGCTGGCGACGGTCGCCGCCGTCGCCGCGCTGCCGCTGCGCGCGGACATCCTCAGCTGCAACCGCTCCTACACCCAGCGGCACCTGGGTGGGCAGGCCGAGCAGCGCTGGTGCCTGCACTGCGACAAGTGCCTGTTCACCTTCCTCTGCTTCGCCGTGTTCCTGACCCCGGCGGAGGCGGAGGAGGTGTTCGGGGGCAACCCGCTGGCCGACGTGTCCCTGGCCGACGGGTTCCGGAGGCTGTGGGCCACGGAGAAGCCGTTCGACTGCGTCGGGGAGCGCGCCGAGAGCGCCGCGGCGATGGCGCACCTGGCCGCCAGCCGGTCCTGGGGCGACGCGCCGGTGGTGCGGCTGCTGGGCGCCGAGGCCGCCGCGGCCGCGGAGGTCACCGGCGCGACGGTGGCGCGGTTCCTGCCCCCGCGCGGCGAGCACGGCATCCCGCCGCGGTACCTGGAGTCGCTGCAGCGCGTGCTGGCCGGCTCCCGCAGCGCCGTGGCGTAGCCGGGCCGGAACTACGCTCCTCACCGTGGGATCCGAGCACGGGACGGCGCCGCTGGCCGAGCGGCTGAGGGCGCGCGGACTGCGGCTGACGCCGCAGCGCCAGCAGGTGCTGGCCGCTGTCTCCCAGCTCGACCACGCCACCCCCGAGGCCATCGGCGTGCGGCTGCGCGAGCAGGCCGGGCCCGGCGGCGCGGCGCCGGACACCTCGACGGTCTACCGCACGCTGGAGCTGCTCGAGCGGCTCGGACTGGTCTGGCACACCCACCTGGGCAAGGGGGCGCCGGTCTACCACTCCTCGGAGCACCCGCACCTGCACGTCGTCTGCGCCTCGTGCGGAGAGATCTCCTCCGCCGACCCCGGCCTGCTCGACGCCGCGGCGGAACGTCTGGCGGCCGACCTGGGTTTCACCGTGGACGTGGGGCACGTCGCGCTGTCGGGGACGTGCCGTCGGTGCAGGGAAGCCGGGACGGAGAACTCATGACCACCTCACCACTGGCCGCGCGAGCGGGCGCGGTCGTCGCCGAGGGCGCGACCGTGGCCGCACACTCCGTCGCCGTCCACTACGGGGACCCGCTGCGCGAGCAGCGGCTGCTCGCCGAGGGCGCCGGCTGGGTCGACCGCAGCGACCGCGACGTGCTCACCGTCCCCGGCGCCGACCGGCTGACCTGGCTGCACAGCCTGACCAGCCAGCACCTCGAGCGGCTGGCCGACGGCACCGGCACCGAGGCGCTCGTCCTCTCCCCGCACGGCCACGTCGAGCACCACCTGGTCCTCGCCGAGCTCGGCGGCACCACCTGGGCCGACGTCGAGGCCGGCACCGGCGCCGCCCTGCTGGCCTTCCTGCAGCGGATGGTCTTCATGCTGCGCGTGGAGCCCGCGCTGGTCACCGACGCCTGGGCGCTGCTGTCCCTCGTCGGCCCGCGGGCGCCGGAGGTGCTCGGCGCCGCCGCACTGCCCGCGCCCGAGGCGCCGTACGCCGTCGCGGCGCTGCCGGGTGGTGGCTGGGTGCGCCGGATGCCGTCCCTGGGCGACGGCGGCGCGACCGCGTTCGACCTGCTCGTGCCGCGCGCCGGGCTGGTGGAGACCGCCGACGCGCTCACCGCCGCGGGCGCCGGTGCCGCCGGGCTGGACGCGTACGAGGCGCTGCGCGTGGAGGCCCGCCGCCCGCGTCTGGGGGCGGACACCGACCACCGCACCATCCCCAACGAGCTGGAGTGGCTCACCACCGCCGTCCACCTCGAGAAGGGCTGCTACCGCGGGCAGGAGACCGTCGCCCGGGTGCACAACCTCGGCCGCCCGCCGCGGCGGCTGGTGCTGCTGCACCTCGACGGCGTGAGCGAGGAGCTGCCCGCGCCCGGCGCGCCGGTCCGCTCCGGTGCCCGCGACGTGGGCCGGGCCGGCACGGTGGTGCGCCACCACGAGCTCGGCGTGGTCGCGCTGGCGCTGGTCAAGCAGTCGGTGGGTCCCGACGCCGAGCTCACCGTGGGCGGCTCGCGCGCCGTCGTCGACCCCGACGACGTCCCGGCCGCGGTCGACGACACCCGGGCGGCCGCCCGCGACCGGGTCCGGGCCGTCCGGTCTGCCACCATCGGGCGGTGACCTCGCTGAGCCCCGAGCCGACGCCCGCCGGTGGCGCGGCCGTCGACGAGCTGCTCGACCCCGCGTTCCTCCGGGACGTCGAGCGGCGGCCCATGTCCGACGTGCGGCAGCTGCGCCGCCGGGCCGAGCAGGAGGAGGTCAACCTCTCCTACACGCGGCGGCTGCTGCAGGGCCGGCTGGACATCGTCCGCCGCGAGCTGCAGCGCCGCGCCGAGCACGACGGCCGCTCGCTGGTCGACCTGCTGCCGGAGATCCTCGCCGAGAAGGGGCGCGGCCCGGCGCACGGCCTCGGCCGGCACCAGACGCTGCAGCCGGCCTCGCCCGACGTCTACGAGTCGTGGGTGCACGGCCTGACCCCCGACGTCGACCTGTCCGACGTCGCCCGGCTGCCCGACGCCGACCTCGAGCGCGCCGCCCGTGCGCTCGCCGCGGCCGAGGGGTCGCTGTCCGAGCGCCGCCGCGGCGTGCAGCAGGTCATGGACACCCTCGCCGGGGAGCTCGCCCGCCGGTACCGCAACGGCGAGGCCGACGTCGCCGCGCTGCTCGCCGCCGAGGGCCGATGACGGGCTGGCCCGACGCCCCGGTCCTCGTCGAGGTGTGGCGCTCGGGATTCCTCGAGTCGGTGCACCGCGGCGCCGTCGTCGTCGTCGGCCCCGACGGTGCGGTGACCTGGTCGGCCGGCGACGTCGACCGTCCGGTCCTCCCGCGGTCGGCCAACAAGCCCGTGCAGGCCACCACCTACCTGGCCGCCGGCTGGCGCCCCCGCTCCGGCCCGGAACTCGCGATCGCGGCCGGCTCGCACCTCGGTGAGGACGGCCACCGCGACCTCGCCGCGGGCATCCTCGCCGCCGCGGGCCTGGACCCCTCGGCGCTCGGCTGCCCGGCCGCCCTGCCCGGGCACGAGCCCACCCGCGCGGCCTGGCTGGTCGCGGACCGGGCACCCGAGCGGCTGGCGATGAACTGCTCGGGCAAGCACGCGGCGATGCTGGCCGCCTGCGTCGCGGCGGGCTGGCCCACCGACGGCTACCTGCAGCGCGAGCACCCCCTGCAGCAGGCGATCGAGGCCCGGCTGTCGGCCGCGGCCGGGGAGCCGGTGGCCGCCGTCGTCGTCGACGGGTGCGGCGCGCCGCAGCACGGGCTGTCGCTGACCGGGCTGGCCCGCGGCGTCGGCTCGCTGGTCGAGGCCCCGCAGGGCGGCCCCGAGCGCGCGGTGGCCGACGCGGCCCGCGCCCACCCCTGGTACGTCGCCGGCACCGGCCGGGAGGACACCGACCTCATGACCGCCGTCCCCGGCCTGCTGGTGAAGGGCGGTGCCGACGGCGTGCACGTCGCCGCCCTGCCCGGCCGCGGTGCGGTGGCGGTCAAGCTCGACGACGGCGGTGACCGCGGGCGGGCGCCGGTGCTGGCCGCGGCGCTCCGCCGGCTCGGCGTCGGCGAGGAGGTGCTGGCCCCGTGGGCGACCACCCCGGTGACCGGCGGCGACGGCGTCGTCGGGGAGGTCCGGCCGGCCGCCGTCCTGGCCGACTGACGGCGACACGCCGGGTGTGAGGCGACTCACGGCAGGGTGCTAGCAGCTGCGCTTGCAACTGCTAGCACCCCTGGTTACCGTTGAGTACGTGCAGACCCCCGGCGAGTTCGTGAGCGGTCAGGTGAGGTCGGTCCGCGAGAAGGTGGACCAGCTCGCCGGCAGCGTCGCGGAGACCGTCGCGGCCGAGGCCCAGCAGGTCTCGACCGTGCGCTCGCAGGTGGGGGAGTACATCCGGGAGCAGCGCAGCGCCGCCCGGGTGTCCCTGCGCGAGCTCGCCCGCACGGCAGGGGTGAGCAACCCCTACCTGTCGCAGGTGGAACGGGGGCTGCGCAAGCCGTCGGCGGAGATCCTCGCCGCCATCGCCAAGGGTCTGCAGATCTCCGCCGAGACGCTCTACGAGCAGGCGGGCATCCTCGACCGGCGCGCCGGCAACCCCGACACGGTCGCGGCCATCCGGTCCGACGACCAGCTCTCCGAGCGGCACAAGGCGGTGCTGCTCGAGCTGTACGAGACCTACGTCCGCGAGCACGCCGCCGCTTCCCCCGTGCCCGCGGACGCCACCCGGAGCCGCACGCCCGGGGACCACCCGAACCCCTCCAAGGAGACCGCATGACCACCGCCACCGACCTCCTCGAGCAGGTCGCCGAGCGCGGCCGCACCCCGCTGCTGGTCGCCGTCGGCGCCGGTGACCTCGCCGTCACCCAGGCCCGCACCGTCCTCGCCACGCTGCGCTCGCGCGCCGAGGCCCTCCCCGGCGAGGCCCAGGTCCAGGTCGACCTGGCCACCCGCGAGGCCCGCACCCGCGCCGAGCAGGCCGCCGACCGGGCCCGCCAGCTGGTCACCGTCGTCCGTCCCGACGCCGTCGTGACCACCGTGACCGGGCTCGTCGAGCAGGCCCGCACCCAGGCCGCCGGCACCGTCGAGGCGCTGGCCGAGCGCGGCGCCGACGTCCTGCAGGAGCTGCGCCGCCAGCCCGGCATCCGCCGCTTCGTGGTGCGCGCCGAGCAGGCCGTCGACACCGTCGAGGACGCCGTCGAGGAGGTCATCGAGGAGGCCGCCGAGGCCGTCACCGAGGCCTCCGACGAGATCACCTCCCGCGTCCAGAAGGCCGCCGCCCGCACCACCAAGGCCGCCGCCAAGGCCGAGGCCGCCGTCGAGGAGACCGCGGAGCAGGCGAAGGCCACCCTCGAGGAGACCGTCGAGGCCGCCGACGAGGCCACCGCCAAGGCCGCCCGCAAGCCGGCCAAGCGCACCCCTGCGGCCCGCTCGTCGGCCGCCAAGGGCACCTCGGCGCGCGTGACCCGCACCCGCACCACCAAGAAGACCACCGACTGAGGAAGGACCCTCCTGCCCCCGCCGCTCGCACGCTCGCGGCGGGACCCCGCAGGAGGGCCGCACCCAGGGTCACGACCCAGGGCCCCGGAGCTGCACGTGTGCGCTCCGGGGCCCTGTCGCGTCCCGGGGGTGTCCCCCGGTCGGAGCGAGCCCGCCACCGCCGCGGGCGGGTACCCTCCGGGACATGTCCTTCGACGGGATGCTGCTGTTGGCGCTGTACTACGCCACGCTGGCGCTGACCGTCTGGGCGTTCGTCGACGCCGTGATCCGCCCGGCCGCGGGGTACGTGGCCGCCGGCAAGCTCACCAAGCCGGCCTGGGCGGGCATCACCGCGCTGGCCGGGGTGGTCATCTACCTGCAGGGGCCGATGACGTTCCTCGGCCTGCCCGCGGTCATCGCCGCCGTCGTCTACCTCGTCGACGTGCGCCCGGCCGTCCGCGGCGTGCAGCGGGGCAACAGCAGCTGGTGACGCGCCGGCCGGGTCAGTACCGGTCGTCGCGCGGCATGAACGCCCACAGCACCAGGTAGGCGATGAACTGCGGCCCGGGCAGGATGCACGAGACCACGAAGGCCAGCCGCAGGGCGCCGGTGGAGATGCCGTAGCGGCGGGCGATGCCCGCGCAGACGCCGGCGATCATCCGGTTGCGGGTGTCCCGGGCGAGCCGGCGGGGAGCAGGTGCGGGGTAGGTCATGTCCCGACCCTAGGCGCGGCCGGGAGCCCGGGGCATCGGGGAACACCCTGGTCAGCGGCTGAAGACACCCGGAGGCGGTTCCGGGGAGGCCACCGCCTGCGCGTCCGGCACCGGCTGCGCGTTGCCCACGAAGCGGGCCAGGTCGTCGTCGGCCACCACCCGGGCGGGCATCGGGTCGCCCGCGCAGCGCCGGGTCAGGGCCGCCACCGGCAGCGGCGCGTCGGAGGCCACGGTGACCAGGTTGCCGAAGCGCCGGCCGCGCAGCGTCCCCGGCTCGGCGAGGACGCAGACGTGCGCGAACACCGCCTGCAGGGTGGCCACCTGGCCGCGGGCGAAGCGCAGCGGCGGCCCGTCGGCGACGTTGGCGGTCAGCACGCCGCCCGGCCGCAGCACCCGCCGCGCCTCGGCCGCGTACTCGACGGTGGTGAGGTGCGCCGGCGTCCGGGCCCCGGCGAACACGTCGCTGACGACGACGTCGGCGCTCGCGCTCGGGAGGGCGGCGAGCCCGGCACGGGCGTCGGCGGCGCGCACCCGGACCCGCGCCCCCCGCGGCAGCGGCAGGTGGGCGCGGACCAGGTCGGTGAGCCGCTGGTCGGCCTCGACCACCCGCTGCCGCGAGCCGGGCCGGGTGACCGCGACGTAGCGGGCCAGCGTGAGCGCGCCGCCGCCGAGGTGCACCGCGTCGACCGGCTCGCCCTCGGGCGCGGCCAGGTCGAGCACGTGGCCCATGCGGCGGACGTACTCGAACTCCAGGTGCGCCGGGTCGTCGAGGTCGACGTGGGACTGCGGCGTCCCCTCCACCACCAGCACCCACGAGCCGTCGCGGTCGGCGTCACCGAGCAGCTCCGCGGTGCCGCCGTCGACCTCGGTGGGGCCGGGCGGCACCACCGGCGGGCGGGCGCCGCGGCTCACCGGGGCGCCACCGCCGACCAGCGGACGGTCAGCTCGCCGTGCCGCCAGCGCCGGGTCGTGCCGACCAGCGGCCAGCCCTCGTCGGCGAGCGTCTGGACGGCGGCGACCCACCGCTGGCGCGGCCCGAACGTCGACAGGCCGGCCGCGGCGGCCCAGGCGGCGTCGAGGGCGCGCAGCAGGTCGTGCACGGGCTGCCCCGGGACGTTGTGGTGGATCAGCGCCTTGGGCAGCCGCTCGGCGAGGTCGGAGGGCCGGTCGAGGTCGGCGACCCGTGCGGCGAGGGTGAGCGTCAGCGGCCCGTCGGCGTCGAGCGCGACCCAGCTCGCCCGCCGTCCCCACTCGTCGCAGGTGCCCTCCACCAGCAGGCCGCCGGGACCCAGCGCCGCGCAGGTGGTCTCCCACGCCCGGGCCGCGGAGGCCTCGTCGTACTGGCGCAGCACGTTGAACTCGCGCACCAGCACCGGCCGCAGCCCGGCGAGCTCGAAGCCGCCGACCCGGAAGTCCACCCGCGGCGGGTCGCGGTGCTCGGCGACGGCGGCCACCCGGGCGGGGTCGATCTCCAGCCCGACGACCTCCAGCCCGGGCACCTCCGGCGCGAGGCGGTCGGCCAGCTCGAGGGTGGTCACGGCCGACGAGCCGTAGCCCAGGTCGACCACGAGCGGGCGCGCGGCGTCGCGCAGCCGCGGCACCTGGGTGGCGAGGATCCAGCGGTCGACCCGGCGCAGCCGGTTGGCGTTGGTGGTGCCGCGCGTCGGCAGGCCCAGCGCCCGGGCGCGGCCGGCGGCCAGCCGCGGCCCGGCCCGGCGCGGGGTGAGGCTCGCCCGGCGCTTGTGCTCGCTGCCGTCCTCGCTCACCGGGCCCGAGGGTAGTCCGCCTCCCCGGGCCACCGCCCGGGCCCGTTTACCGTGGGATCGTGCTCGTCCGCTCCGATGCCCGTCTCGCCGACCTGACCACGCTCGGGGTCGGTGGGCCCGTGGCGCGGCTGGTCGAGGTCACCGACGCCGCCGACCTGGTCGCCGCCGTCCGCCAGGCCGACGAGGCGGGCCGGGCGCTGCTCGTCCTCGGCGGCGGCTCCAACGTCGTCGCCCCCGACGCGGGGTGGGACGGCGACGTCGTGGCCGTGCGCAGCCGCGGCGTCGAGCGACGCGGCGACGTCCTCGAGGTGCAGGCCGGCGAGGACTGGGACGACCTGGTCGCGCGCACCGTCGAGGAGCAGCTGGCCGGGATGGAGGCGCTCTCGGGCATCCCCGGCTCCACGGGCGCCACGCCGGTGCAGAACGTCGGCGCCTACGGCCAGGAGGTCGCCCAGACGATCACCGCGGTGCGCGTCTACGACCGTGCCGAGAAGACCGAGCGCACGCTGTCCAACGACGAGTGCGACTTCGGCTACCGCGACAGCCGCTTCAAGCGCGAGCCCGGCCGGTTCGTCGTCCTCACGGTCTCCTTCGCCCTCGACCCCGGACCGCTGTCGCGGCCGGTGGGGTACGCCGAGCTGGCGAAGCGGCTGGGCGTGGACCTCGGCGGCCGGGCACCGCTGGCCGACGTCCGCGCCGCGGTGCTCGACCTGCGCCGCGGCAAGGGGATGGTCGTCGACCCGGCCGATCCCGACACCCGCAGCGCCGGCTCGTTCTTCACCAATCCCGTCGTCCCGGCCGAGCAGGCCGTGCCCGGCTGCCCGAGCTGGCCGGCCGGTGACGGGATGCTCAAGCTCAGCGCCGCGTGGCTGGTGCAGTCGGCGGGCTTCGGCCGCGGGACGCGCGACGGGCGGGTCGGCACGTCGTCGCGGCACAGCCTGGCGCTGACCACCGAGCCCGGGGCGACGGCGGCCGAGCTCATGGCCTTCGCCGACCGGGTCGTGGCCGCCGTCCGCGACCGCTTCGGCGTGACGCTGGTCCCCGAGCCCCAGCGGCTGTAGGCGGCTCCCCGTCGAGATCGCGTGGTCTCGACGCGTCAGCGCCTCCCCGGGGTCGGGATCACGTGATCTCGGCGGTCAGTCGGCCTCGCGGTGGACCTTGTGCTGGGCGGCCTGGGCGCGGGGGCGGACGACGAGCAGGTCGACGTTGACGTGGTGCGGCCGGGTCAGCGCCCAGGCGATGCAGTCGGCCACGTCCTCGGCCACCAGCGGCTCGCGCACGCCCCGGTAGACGGCGTCGGCCTTCTCCTGGCTGCCGGTGCGGATGAGCGAGAACTCCTCGGTCCTGACCATCCCCGGCGCGATCACCACGACGCGCACCGGCTCGGCGACGAGCTCCAGCCGCAGGGTCTCGGCCAGCGTGTGCACGCCGTGCTTGGCCGCCGTGTAGGACGCGCCGCCCTCGTAGCTGACCAGCCCGGCCGTGGAGCCGACGAACAGCACGTCCCCGGCGCCCGAGGCGCGCAGCGCCGGCAGCAGCGCCTTGGTCAGTCGCACCGTGCCGAGCACGTTGACGTCGTAGGTGCGCGCCCACGAGTCGAGGTCGGCCTCGGCCACCGGCCTGGCGTCGAACGCGCCACCGGCGTTGTTGACCAGGACGTCGACCCGCGGCAGCTCGGCGGCGAACGCCTCGACCGAGGCGGGGTCGGTGACGTCGAGCGGCAGCGCGCGGGCGCCGATCCGCTCGGCGAGCGCGGTCAGCCGGTCCAGCCGGCGGGCACCCACCACGACGTCGAAGCCCTCGCCGGCCAGCCTCTCCGCCGTCGCGGCGCCGATGCCGCTGGAGGCGCCGGTGACCACGGCGGTGCGCCCGGCTCCCGGGAAGGGGGTCGGGCCGGAGGGTGAGACGTCGGTGACACCGGGCATGTGGTCATCCTGTCGCTGTTGCAGGATGGGAAGACGACAGGGGTGTCGAGACCGGCGCCCGGGACGGGGACGAGGCGGGAGGTCGGGGTGCCTGCTCGCCGCCTCCTGTCGCACCGTGCGCCGCGCCGGGTGGCGACGGTCTCGGTGCACACCAGCCCGCTCGACCAGCCCGGTGCCGGCGACGCCGGCGGCATGAACGTCTACATCGTCGAGGTCTCCCGCCGGCTGGCCGCCCGCGGCATCGCCGTCGACGTGTTCACCCGGGCCACCTCCAGCGACCTGCCGCCGGTCGTGGAGATGAGCCCCGGCGTCACCGTGCGGCACGTCAGCGCCGGCCCGTTCGAGGGCCTGGGCAAGGAGGAGCTGCCGGCCCAGCTGTGCGCCTTCACCGCCGGCGTGCTGCGCGAGGAGGCCCAGCACGAGCCCGGGCACTACGACGTCGTCCACTCGCACTACTGGCTCTCCGGCCAGGTCGGGTGGCTGGCGCGCGACCGCTGGAGCGTGCCGCTCATCCACACCGCGCACACCCTCGCCAAGGTCAAGAACGCGGCGCTGGCCGCAGGTGACCACCCCGAGCCGCGGCTGCGGGTGATCGGCGAGGAGCAGGTGGTGGCCGAGGCCGACCGGCTGGTGGCCAACACGGAGGAGGAGGCGCGCCAGCTCGTCGAGCACTACGGGGCCGACCCGCGGCGCACCCTCGTCGTCCCGCCCGGGGTCGACCTCGACCGGTTCACCCCCGGCGACCGCGCGGCCGCCCGCCGCGCGCTGGGCGTCCCCGCCGACGCCGTCGTGCTGACCTTCGTCGGCCGCATCCAGCCGCTCAAGGCGCCCGACCTGCTGCTCGCCGCCGCCGCCCGGATGCTGGAGGACGACCCCGACCTGCGCGCCCGGCTGCAGGTGCACGTGGTCGGGGCGCCCAGCGGCTCGGGCCTGGAGGCGCCGCGCCAGCTCGAGGAGCTGGCCGCCTCCCTCGGCATCGCCGACCTGGTGCGCTTCCTCCCGCCGCAGCCCCCGGACCGGCTGGCGATGTACTACCGGGCCGCCGACGTCGCCGTCGTCCCCAGCCACAACGAGTCCTTCGGCCTCGTCGCCCTGGAGGCGCAGGCGTGCGGCACGCCGGTGGTCGCCGCCGCGGTCGGCGGCCTGCCGACGGCGGTGCGCGACGGCGTGTCCGGGGTGCTCGTGGGCAGCCGCGACCCGGCCGCCTACGCCGCCGCCATCCGCGCCGTGCTGGCCCGCCGCCCGCTGCTGGCCGCCGGCGCCCGCCGGCACGCCGCGGACTTCTCCTGGGACCGCACCGCCGACGCCCTCGTCGCGGCCTACGCCTCGGCCGCCGCCGAGATGGCCGGCGCCGCCCGCCGTGCCTTGCGGCCGGTGGTCGGGCTGCCGCTCGGGACGCAGGTGGCCTGGTGAGCGAGGACGGGACGGACGGCGGGGCGCGGCCGGCCCGCGCCGACGTGGTGGCCCGGCTCGACGCCGTCATCGACCGGACGCTGCGCGAGGCCGAGCTGGTGCACGAGCACCCGGCGCCGGGCCGCTGGGTGGTCGAGCTGCCCGGCACGCACAAGCTCAAGACGGTGTGCGGGCTCGTCGTCGGCGAGCACGCGCTGCGGGTCGAGGCGTTCGTCTGCCGCCAGCCCGACGAGAACCGTGAGCAGATGTGGGCCCACCTGCTGCAGCGCAACGCCCGCATGTACGGCGTCGCCTGGTCCATCGACCGGGTCGGCGACGTGTACCTGACCGGCCGGCTGCCGCACGCGGCGGTGACCCCCGAGGAGCTCGACCGGGTGCTCGGCGCGGTGCTCAGCTACGCCGACGACTCGTTCAACACGCTGCTGGAGATCGGGTTCGGCACGTCGATCCGCCGTGAGTGGGAGTGGCGGGTCCGGCGCGGGGAGTCCCTGCGCAACCTCGAGGCGTTCGCCGCCTTCGCGCAGGCCGGCCGTGCCGACCGGCCCGGCGACGGGGGAGGGGACCCCCCGGACGGCGGGGGATGACCGCCACCGAGCGGGACGGGACGGTCGCGGACGCCGAGGAGCGCCCCGGCTACGCCCGCCGCTGGTGGGTGCTGGCCACGATGACCGTCTGCCTGCTCGTGGTGATCACGGGCAACACGACGCTCAACGTGGCCATCCCGACGCTGCAGCGCGAGCTGGGCGCCACGCAGGGCGAACTGCAGTGGGCCGTGGACGCCTACATCGTCGTCTTCGCGGGCCTGCTGTTCTCCTGGGGCGTCATCGGCGACCGGATCGGCCGCCGCCGGGTGCTGCTGATCGGCCTGGGCGTCTTCGCCGCGGGGTCGGTGCTCGCCGCGTCCTCCGACAGCCCGCTGGAGCTCATCGCCTGGCGGGCGGTCATGGGGGTCGGCGGTGCGGCCGTGCAGCCGACCACCCTCGCCGTCATCACCAACGTCTTCCCGGCCGGGGAGCGCGGCCGGGCGATCGGCATCTGGGCGGCCACCGCCGGGCTCGCCGTCGCCGGCGGCCCGCTGGCCAGCGGCGCGGTGCTCACCACGTTCTGGTGGGGCGCGATCTTCCTCATCGGGGTCCCGGTGGCCGTGCTCGGCATCGCCGGGACGCTCGCGTTCGTCCCCGAGTCACGGGACCCGTTCCCCGGCCGGCTCGACGTCCCCGGGGTGCTGCTGTCCATCGCCGCCCTGGCCGGCCTGGTCTACGGGATCATCCACGCCGGCTTTGGGGTCGGCTGGGCGACGCCGGGGGTGCTGGTGCCGCTGGTCGGCGGCGCGCTGCTCCTGGTGCTGTTCGTCTGGCTGCAGCGGCGCTCGTCGCACCCGGCGCTGGACGTCTCGCTGTTCCGGCTGCCGGCGTTCTCGGCCGCGGCGGCCGCGCTGGGCCTGAACTTCTTCGCGCTGATGGGCGCCACGTTCTACCTCGTCTACTACCTGCAGGGCGCCCGCGGCTACGACCCGCTGCAGTCGGGGGCGGCGCTCATCCCGGTCGCGCTCGGGATGGCGCTCATGGCGCCGCGCAGCTCCCGGCTGGCCGAGCGGTTCGGCGCGAAGGCCGTCTGCGCCGGCGGGTTCGTGCTCATCACCCTGTCGTTCCTCGCCTTCCAGCTGCTCGACGAGGCCGCGCCGCTGTGGCTGCTGGTCACCGCGCTGAGCGTGCAGGGCCTGGGCATGGGCGCGGTCATGGCGCCGGCCACCGAGTCGATCATGTCGGTGGTGCCCCGGGAGAAGGCCGGTGCCGGTGCCGCGGTCAACAACACCGTCCGGCAGGTCGGCGGCGCGCTCGGCGTGGCCATCCTCGGTTCGCTGCTGGCCACCGCCTACGCCGCGAACGTCGGGCGGGCCGTCGACGTGCTGCCCGCGCCGGCCCGCGCCGAGGCCAGCACCTCCATCGCGGCGACCCTCGAGGCGGCCCGGACGACGGCGGCGCAGGCCCGGACGGCCGGCGACGAGGCCACCGCCGCCGCGGCCCTGCGGCTGGAGGACACCGCCCGGGAGGCCTTCGTCTCGGCCATGCACCTGACCGCCGTCGGCACCGCGACCGCCTCGGCCGTCGCCGCCGTCGTCGTGCTCGTCTGGCTGCCGGGCCGCCGGACGGGCGCGCGGGCGCCGTCGTCGGCCTAGCGTGGGCGGCGTGCAGGAGTCCCCCGCGCAGCAGGAGCGGCTCGGTCGCGCGCTCATCGGCGTGGTGGCCGCCTCGGGCCTGGTCTACCCGCTGCTGCTGTGCGCGGTGCAGCTGGTGCTCGCCCAGCTCGTCGTCGTCGACGTCGCCGCGACCGCGCTGTGGCTGGGGATCGCGGCGGCCTGCAGCGTGGCGCTGGTGGCGGCGCTGCGCTGGGGTGCGGCCCGGCGGGTGCGCAGTCCCTGGCTGCTGGTCGGACTGCTGCCCGTCGTCCTCTACGAGACCTGGGTGCTCTGGCCGCTGCTGACCGCCTGAGGACGCCGTCGGGCAGGATGGGCGCGTGACCACGTCTGCGGAGACCGCCCCCGGGACCCTCGTGCTGCTGCGCCACGGCGAGAGCGAGTGGAACAAGGCCAACCTGTTCACCGGCTGGGTCGACGTCGAGCTGTCGGAGAAGGGCCGCGCCGAGGCCGCCCGCGGCGGGCAGCTGCTGGCCGAGCACGGCCTGCTGCCCGACGTGCTGCACACCTCGCTGCTGCGGCGCGCCATCACCACCGCCGAGCTGGCGCTGTCCGCCGCCGACCGGCAGTGGATCCCGGTGCGCCGCTCCTGGCGGCTCAACGAGCGGCACTACGGCGCGCTGCAGGGCAAGGACAAGGCCGCCACCCTCGCCGAGTACGGCGAGGAGCAGTTCATGGTGTGGCGGCGCTCCTACAGCACCCCGCCCCCGCCCATCGAGCCCGGCAGCGAGTTCTCCCAGGACGGCGACTCGCGCTACGCCTTCCTCCCGCCGGAGGTGCGCCCGGCCACCGAGTGCCTGGCCGACGTCGTCGTGCGGATGCTGCCGTACTGGTACGACGCGATCGTCCCCGACCTGCGCAGCGGCGCCACCGTGCTGGTGGCCGCGCACGGCAACAGCCTGCGGGCGCTGGTCAAGCACCTCGACGGCATGGGCGAGGACGAGGTGGTCGGGCTCAACATCCCCACCGGCGTCCCGCTGCGCTACGACCTCGACGCCGACCTGCGGCCGGTGAAGCCGGGTGGGGAGTACCTCGACCCCGAGGCCGCCGCGGCCGCGATCGAGGCGGTCCGGAACCAGGGCAAGAAGTAGCCGGACACGACGAGGGCCTCCCCACCGCCGGTGGGGAGGCCCTCGTCGTGTCCGGCGTCAGGTCGATACCGCGGTCATCTCCCGCTCGCCGGTGACCAGGTAGACGACCCGGCGGGCGACGCTGACGGCGTGGTCGGCGAACCGCTCGTAGTAGCGGCCCAGCAGCGTGATGTCGATGGCCGACTCCATGCCGTGCGGCCAGCCGGGGCTCAGCAGCTCGGTGAACAGCTGCCGGTGCAGCGCGTCCATCAGGTCGTCGTCGCTCTCCAGCTCGGTGGCCGCGCGCACGTCGAGCTTGGCGATCACCGCGCCGGTCTTGGTCACCAGGCTCTGCGCGACGTGGCCGGCCTCGAGGAAGATCGGCCGCACCTCGGCCGGCACCGCCGACTCGGGGAACCGCATCCGGGCCAGCTTGGCCACGTGCACCGCGAGGTCGCCCATGCGCTCGAGGTCGGCGACGATCCGCATCGCGGTGGTGATGGTGCGCAGGTCGGTGGCCACCGGCTGCTGGCGGGCGAGCAGGGTGAAGCAGCGCTCCTCGATGCTCTCGCGCACCGCGTCGACGTGCTCGTCGCCGGCGATCACCAGGTCGGCCAGGGCGACGTCGGCGTCGAGCAGGGCGGTGGTCGCCTTGCTCATCGCCGAGCCGACCGAGTTGGCCATGTCGACCAGGCAGGTGTTGATGTCCTCGAGCTCTTCGCGGTAGTGCTCGCGCACGGGTCCTCCTCGTCGGCCGGCCGCACGCCGGGCCCCCGCCGTCCGGACACCGTCTGCTCGGTGCGCCGCCCTGCACCCGAGGGTAGGTCGTGCGCGGGAGGGTGCAGGTCCGGGCCGGTGAACGCGGGGGCACCCGGGCGTGAACAATCGCCCTGAGTGGCTCTGCCGCCACTCAGACGGGGGATGTCCGGCCGGGGGCGCGGCCTAGCATCGGCGGCGTGATCCTGCTGGCCGCCCTCGGCGGCCTCGTCGCCGGCGCGGTCCTCGGGGCCGTCGTCGCCCTGGTGATCCGCCGGCGGTCCGCCGCGGAGCCGGCCGAGGCCGACCCCGGGGACGCCGCGCGCGAGGCCGCGCTCGCCCGCCGGCTGCTGGACCTCATGGACCCCGCCGTGCTCATCCTCGACAAGGACGACGCCGTCGTCGTCGCCAACCCGACCGCGCGGGCGCTGGGGGTCGTGCGCGACCGGCGGCTGCTCGTGCCGGCGCTGCAGGGGCTGGTCCGCGAGGTGCACACCGCCGGCAGCCGCCGGGCCGACGTCGCGCTGCCCGGCGAGATCGTCGGCGGCGGCTCGCGGCTGGTCGGCGCGCACGGGATCTCCCTCGACGCCGCCCCGACCGTCGTGCCGGGCCCGGTCGCGCTCGTGCTGCAGGACGTCACCGAGGCCCGCCGGGTCGAGGCCGTCCGCCGGGACTTCGTCGCCAACGTCGGCCACGAGCTCAAGACGCCGGTGGGCGCGCTGGGCCTGCTCGCCGAGGCCACGCAGGGCGCCGCCGACGACCCCGAGACGGTGCAGCGCTTCGCCGCCCGCATGGCGCACGAGGCCGACCGGCTGGCCAAGCTGGTGCGCGAGCTGATCGACCTGTCCCGGCTGCAGGGCGCCGAGCCGCTGCCCGAGCTCGTGCCGGTCGACGTCGACACCGTGATCGCCGAGGCCGTGGACCGCACCGGCCTGGCCGCCGCCGCGAAGGGCATCACGATCGCCGTCGGCGGGCGGCGCGGGCTGGTGGTGCGCGGCGTCGAGTCACAGCTGACGACGGCGGTCACCAACCTGCTGGCCAACGCCGTCGCCTACAGCCCGGAGAACACCAAGATCGCCGTCGGGGCGCGGGCGCGCGGCGGCTCGGCCGAGATCGCCGTGACCGACAGCGGCATCGGCATCCCGCGGGCCGACCGCGAGCGGGTGTTCGAGCGCTTCTACCGCGTCGACCAGTCCCGGGCGAGCAGCACCGGCGGCACGGGCCTGGGGCTGGCGATCGTCAAGCACGTGGCCAGCAACCACGGCGGCTCGGTCAGCGTGTGGAGCGAGGAGGGCCTCGGCTCCACGTTCACCCTGCGCATCCCCCTGGCGGTCGAGGACCACGCCGACCGCCACGACACCACCGAAGCCGCCGACGCCGACGCCGCTGCCGGGCAACTCCAGGAGGAAGGACACCGATGACCCGCGTGCTGGTGGTGGAGGACGAGGAGTCCTTCTCCGACGCGCTGTCCTACATGCTCGGGCGGGAGGGGTTCGAGGCGGTCGTCGCGGCCACCGGGCCCGAGGCGCTCGCCGAGTTCGACCGCGCGGGGGCCGACATCGTCCTGCTCGACCTCATGCTCCCCGGCCTGCCGGGCACCGAGGTCTGCCGGGCGCTGCGCTCCCGGAGCAACGTCCCGATCATCATGCTCACCGCGAAGGACTCCGAGGTCGACAAGGTCGTCGGCCTGGAACTGGGCGCCGACGACTACGTCACCAAGCCCTACTCCGCGCGCGAGCTGGTCGCCCGCATCCGGGCGGTGCTGCGCCGCCGCGGCGACGTCGAGACCCCGGCCGACGGCGCGCTGGAGGCCGGCCCGGTGCGGATGGACGTCGAGCGGCACGTGGTCGCCGTCGACGGCGAGCCCGTGGCGCTGCCGCTCAAGGAGTTCGACCTGCTCGAGCTGCTGCTGCGCAACGCCGGCCGGGTGCTGACCCGCGGGCAGCTCATCGACCGGGTGTGGGGCTCGGACTACGTCGGCGACACCAAGACCCTCGACGTCCACGTCAAGCGGCTGCGGGCCAAGATCGAGCCCGACCCGGCGAACCCGAAGTACCTGGTGACCGTCCGCGGCCTCGGCTACAAGCTCGAGACCTAGGAGGACCCCTCTGCGCCCCGCCACTCGCAAGCTGGCGGCGGGACCCTGCAGAGGGGCCGTTCCAGCACGTCACCAGGCCGGGGCGTCAGTCGCCCCGGCCGGTCTCGTCCTGCAGCTCGTCGATCTTGCGGGAGGCGTCGGCCTTGGTGAGGTCCTCCGGGACCTCCTCGCCGGCCTGGCGGGCCAGCGTGTGCAGGTAGCTCTTCTGGGCGCCGGTGGCGGGCTCGTCGCCGGTCACCCAGTCCGACGGGTCCTTCTCCGCGGTGGGGTCGCCGGCCTGCCCGGTGTTGACGTTCGATTCGCTCATGTGTTCGATCCTAGGCGGGGGCGAGCTCCGGCGCAGGTCGAGCGGCGGCAGCGGGCCGGGACTCCCAGCGGCGTCCGGTCCGGTACACGTGCACGCTCCCGCAGGAGGGGCACTCCACGCCCAGGGCGATGTGCGTCGGGTGGTTGGTGACCGACCGGATGCGCCGGTCGGCGACCAGCTCGTCGGTCCGGGTCACGGGGCAGGTGATCAGCAACATGCGACGAGCCTGCGCCGTGGACCGTCAACCGACGAGTGGCAGGAACGACACAGTGCGCGTCTTTTCTGCCATGCTGTGCGTGTGACCGGATCCGACCGCCCGCTCGTCGTCAGCCTGCTCGCCGGGGACGGTGTCCTCGGCGCCTTCGGCCTCGGGGTCGCCGCCGAGGTGTTCGGCTACGACCAGCGCCGCTTCGGCATGCCGCTCTTCGACTTCGCGGTGGTCACCGACCGCCCCGGCGTCGTGCGCACCGACACCGGCCTCGCGCTCTACGTCGAGCACGGCCTCGAGCGGCTCGCCGTCTCCGACATCGTCCTGGTCACCGCGTGGGAGAAGCTGTCCCAGCCCGTCCCGGCGTCGGTCCTGGACGCGCTGCGCGCCGTGCACGCCCGCGGCGGCCAGATCGTCAGCCACTGCACCGGCGCCTTCGTCGTCGCGGCCGCCGGCCTGCTCGACGGGCGGCGGGCCACCACGCACTGGCGCTACGCCGGTGAGCTGGCCGCCCGGTACCCGGCCGTCGACGTCGACCCCCGGGTCCTCTACGTCGACGAGGGCACGATCATCACCGGCGCCGGGACGGCGAGCGGCGTCGACGCGCTGCTGCACCTCGTCCGCCGTGAGTGGGGCGCCGCGGCGGCCAACTCCCTGGCCCGCGAGATGGTCGTGCCGCCGCACCGCGACGGCGGGCAGGCGCAGTACATCGACGAGCCGGTCGCCCGGTGCGAGGACGACCTGCTCGGCGTCGTCCTGGACTGGGCGCGGGCGCACCTGGCCGAGGAGATCAGCGTCGAGGCGCTGGCCCGGCGTGCGCTGATGAGCCCGCGCAGCTTCGCCCGCCGGTTCAAGGCCACGACCGGGACCACGCCGCACGCCTGGCTGCTGGCCCAGCGGCTGGCCGCGGCCGAGGCGCTGCTCGAGGAGAGCGACGCCCCCGTGGAGGAGATCGCCCGGCTGGTCGGCTTCGGCACGGCGGCAGGGTTCCGCGAGCAGTTCGCCCGCCGCCGGGGCGTGTCCCCGCGGGCCTACCGGCAGACGTTCCGGGCCGCGGCCGCCGTGCCGGCGGGGGAGGGCTCTGCGGCGTAGGACCGGCCGGTCAGCCGACCGGGATCGGACGGGCGACGCCGACCAGCGAGTCCAGCCGCCCGGCGTTGCTCGGCGCGAGCGGGCTGCGCACCACCCGGGTGAGCGCGAAACCGGCGCGGGCCAGCAGCATCGCGTGGGTGCGCGGGGTGAAGTGCCAGATGTGCTCGGCCGGCTTGAGCGTCCACCAGCGGGTGCCCAGCAGCCGGGCGGGCAGCGAGGACACGTAGGGCGTGGAGAACAGCACGACGCCGTCGTCGGCCACCAGTGAGCGCGCCGTCCGCCAGAAGGCGAGCGGGTCGGGCACGTGCTCGACGGTGTCCCACGCGCACACGACGTCGAAGCCCGGGGTCAGCGGCGCGTCGGCGAGCTGGCCGCAGAAGACGTCGAGGCCGAGGGTCTCGACGGCGTGCCGGGCGCCGGTGCGGGACAGCTCGACGCCGCTGGCGTCCCAGCCGGCCGCCCGCGCGGCGTCGAGGAACAGCCCGTAGCCGGCGCCGACCTCCAGCAGCCGGCCACCGGCGGCGCGGCCGCGGACCCGGTCGAGCAGCGCCAGCCGGCCGGCGGTCCAGGTGCGCTGCAGCAGCATGGCGGGGTCGAGCCGGCGGGGCTGCTGGGCGGCGTCCCCGTACACCCCGCCCTCGAAGTAGCCGACGTCGTCGTAGAGCCGCTGCAGCGCCTCCGGGCGCAGCCGGGGGCTGACGAACACCAGCCCGCACGAGGGGCAGCGGACGACGCCGAAGGGCGCGAGGTCGTGCACCGGCCGGCCGCGCACGCCGCACAGGCAGCAGTCGACCTCCTCGGTGTCCTCGGCGGTCCACGTCACCGGCTCGGAGGTCACCGGGGCAGTCACGCCGGTCAGCCTACGGAGCGACCGGTGCTCCCCCCGGGAGCGGTGCGGCCCGCGCCGACCGGCGGGTCGCCGCCGTCACCGGGTCCCTCGGTGCCCGTCCCGCTCTCCCCGGGCGGGGTCTCGGGGTAGCGCTGGGCGATCAGCGTGGCGAGCCGGCGCCTGACCACCGGCGACACCAGCCCGTCGCCGTCGGCCGGGGTGTCGGTGTCGAGCAGCTCCCCGGGGACGACGACGTAGCGGTCGGGCGCGGCGTCGGCCCGGGCGAGGAACCCCGCGCGCACCGCGTCGGCGTCGACGCCGGCGGGGCCGGCGGTGACGGGGGAGTCGACCACGACGGTGAGGTCGGGCAGCAGGCCGCGGGTGGCCCACAGCGACGTGCGGGTGATCCGGTCGGCGTCGAGGCCCTGCCCGGCGCCGTGGAAGGCGATCGAGGTGTCGACGTAGTGGGTGCACACCACGACCTGGCGCCGCTGCAGGGCCGGGCGGATCACCGTGGCCACGTGCTCGGCGCGGTCGGCGGCGGCCAGCAGCGCGGCGGTGTAGGCGGCCACCGGGCGGCCCTCGTCGTCGGTGACCCCCTGCCCGGGGGCGGCTTCCGGTGCCGGCGGGAAGAGCAGCTGGCGCACCTGGCGCCCGAGCGCGGTGTCGCTGGGCTCGTGGGTGGTGACGACGGGGTGGCCGTGCCCGCGCAGCACGCGGGCGAGGTCGGCGGTGTAGCGGCGGGTGAGGTCGCGGTCGGCGCCCTCCACCACGACGAACAGCCCGACGCCGCTGGAGGAGGCCGAGAGGATGTCCGAGCTGCCCCACAGCAGCCGCAGCATGTCCCGCGGCCGGGTGTGCGACCGGCCGCGCGGTGCCACCTGCCGGACGGCGTAGGCGCTGACCAGCAGCGCGAGCACACCACCGATGAGCAGGGTCAGGCCGGGGCCGGTGAGGGTGAGCACCAGCTCGCCCACCCGCAGCTCGTGCGTGCCGAGCAGGCCGGCCAGGCCGGGGCCGACGGCCACGGACAGCAGCAGCACGATCCGCACCGAGGAGACGACGAAGGCGAACACCCGCCCCCGCAGCCGGTCCTCGACCTCGAAGCCGATGAGCGTGTAGCCGATGATCCAGGAGACCCCGGCGAACAGGCCGACGAGGAAGGCCGCCGCGGTGGCCAGCACGAAGTCCTGCAGGAGCGACATCGCCAGCAGCGCGACGCCGGCCAGCCCGATCGAGCGGGCGAACAGCGCCCGCCGCGGCACCGTGGGCAGGATCCGCGGGCCGGTGAGCATGCCGAGCGCCAGGCCGGTGAAGACGATGCCGAACACCACGCCGTACCCGGCCGCGCCGGCGTCGAGCGTGGCGATGTAGAGCTGGGCGACACCGATGATGAGGCCGCCGGCGCCGAACGCGCCGATGACGCCGACGTAGAGCGCGCGCATGAGCGGCTGGCCGCGCAGGAACGAGACGCCCTCGACGACGAGGGAGAACACGTTGGTCGACGCCGCGCGGTCGGTGGCCGTGGGCGGGATGAGCCGGCGGGACAGGAACACCGTGCACGCCGAGATCGCGAAACTCACGGAGTTGAACACCAGGGCGATGACGATCGCGGTGCGCGCGTCGCTGCCCTCCCCGCTGCCGGGGAACACCCGGGCCACGGTCGACAGCAGCGCGAACAGCAGCGAGGCCACCGGGACCGCGCCGTAGACGCTGAACAGCGAGATCTGGTTGGCCACCGCGAGCCGCTCCCGCGGCACGATCGCCACCCAGATCGCCTGCTTGGCGGGGTTGGTGAACAGCCCGACGGCCTCGACGAGGAACTGGGCGACGTAGAGCCAGGTCAGCTCGTAGCTGACCGCGATCGACAGGTACAGGCCACAGGCCAGCAGCTCACCGACGACGACGGTGGTGCGCCGGTCGAGCCGGTCGGCCAGCGCGCCGGCCAGCGGGCCGAGCAGCAGGTCGGGCAGCAGCCGGGTGAGGATGACGCCGGAGATCGCCACGCCCTGCACCGCGGTGGACTGGTCGCGGGTGAGCTGCTGCGCCATCGCGGTGGTGGCCAGCAGGCCCAGCCAGTCGCCGAGGCTGGAGACGGCGATCGACGCCCACAGCCGGCGGAACACCGGGATCCGCACCAGCGCGAGCAGCGCGTTGTCGGCGCGGTGCCCGCTCGGTGACGACCCCGACCGGGTCGTGCCCGGCTGCGCCGCCTGTCCGTCCCTCACTGTCCTCGCCGTCCGGTCGTCGCGGTCGTCCTGGGAAGGGTAGTGGCGCCGGGTGACGTCCGGGGGCCGCCGCACCCGGACGGAGGAGGACGGTCAGGAGCCGGGCGGGCGCCGCTGCAGCGTCAGCGGCACCGGTGCCGGGCTGGCCGGGTGCGGCGCGACGAGCCCCAGGTCGAGGCGCGCCTCGGTCAGCCGGCGCAGCTCGGCGTAGGCGGCCGGCCCGACCAGCGCGGTCAGCTCCGCGGCGTAGGTCACCACCAGCGGCTCGGGGGAGACGTGGGCGGCGGGGGACCCGGTGCACCACCAGTGCAGGTCCGCGCCGCCGGGTCCCCAGCTGCGGCGGTCGAACTCGCCGATCGTGCTCACCAGCACGGTGCTGCCGTCGGGCCGCTCGACCTCCTCCTGCTCACGGCGCACCGGCAGCTGCCAGCACACGTCGGGCTTGGTGTAGAGCGGGTGCAGCTCCTCGCGCACGGCCATCCGGTGCAGCGCGCAGCCGGTCCCGCCCGGGAACCCGGGCCGGTTGAGGAACACGCACGCGCCGTCGACCAGCCGGGTGCGCAGCGAGCGGACGCCGCCCTCGTCGTCGGCGGTGTCCTCCTCGGTCCAGGCGCCGCGCCCGAGCGGCGCGAGCTGCCAGTCCTCGTCGGTGAGGTCGGCGACGGCGGCGGTGACCCGGGCGAGGTCGTCCTCGTCGCTGAAGAACGCGCCGTGGCTGCAGCAGCCGTCGTCGGCACGGCCCGGGACGACGCCCGCGCAGCCGCGGCCGAACACGCAGGTCCAGGCCGAGGACAGCCAGGTCAGGTCGGCACGCACCCGGTGCCGCGGGTCGGCCGGGTCGGGGAACTCCACCCACTCGCGGGCGAAGTCCGGGTCGACCTCCGGCGGCACGTCCTCCACGGCGCCAGGCTAGAGAAAGGACCCCCTCCCTCTCACGCCTCGCTCCGCTCGGCGCGGGCCTCCGGAGGGGGCCGTGCACGGGTCGTGGTGCCGGCGGCCGGCGGACAGCGACGGGTGCACGCACCGCACCGGCCGGCGACCGCGTCGGCCGGCCGCCGGGCGGCCCGGCAGACTGGGCGCATGCGGCTCGGGGTGCTGGACGTCGGCTCGAACACGGTCCACCTGCTCGTGGTCGACGCCCACCGCGGTGCCGAGCCCACCGCCCAGCACGACGACCGCTGGCTGCTGCGCCTGGCCGAGCACGTCGGCGCGGACGACGTGCTGTCCAAGGAGGGCGAGAAGGCCCTGGTCAAGGCGGTGCAGAAGGCGTGCGTCCAGGCGGAGGAGGAGGGCTGCGACGAGGTTCTCGCCCTGGTCACCTCGGCCATCCGCGAGGCACGCAACGGCATGGAGGTGCTCGCCCGGGTCCGCCAGCGGACCGGCGTCGACCTGCAGGTCACCAGCGGCGAGGAGGAGGCCCGGCTGACCTTCCTCGCCGTGCGCCGCTGGTACGGCTGGAGCGCCGGCCGGCTGCTGGTCCTCGACATCGGTGGCGGCTCGCTGGAACTGGCCGCCGGCGCCGACGAGGACCCCGACGTGGCCCTGTCGCTCCCGCTGGGCGCCGGCCGGATGACCCGCCGGTTCCTGCCCGAGGCCGTGACCGGGGGCCGCCCCGACCTCGCCGCGCTCACCGCGCTGCGCGAGCACGCCGTCGACGTGCTCAGGCCGGCGGTGAAGAAGCTCCACGGTGCCGGGCCGCCGGACCTCGTCGCGGCCACCAGCAAGACCTTCCGCACGCTGGCCCGGCTCACCGGCGCCGCGCCCTACTCCGCGGGCCTGCGGGTGCCGCGCGAGCTCAGCGCCGACGGGCTCGACCAGCTCATCGGCTTCGTGTCCCGCATCGAGTCCGGCGCGCTGGCCGAACTGCGCGGCGTGTCGCCCGACCGCGCCCACCAGGTGCCCGCCGGTGCCGTGGTGGCGCAGGCCGCCGTGCAGGCTCTGGATCTACCCTCCGTCCGGATCTGCCCGTGGGCCCTGCGGGAGGGCGTCATCCTCCGCCGGCTCGACACCTTGGGAGGCGCGTGATGGCAGTGCCCCGCCGGGAGCCCGGTGCCGGGCCCGGGCCGGAGACCGGCGGGCGGCCGCTGGCCGACATCCTCCGCGAGGCCGGCATCGAGGCACCGCGCAGCGCCCGACGGCGGCGGGGTGACACCGGCGACCTCCCCATCAAGCAGCGCCAGCGCGACCCGGACACCGACGCCGACCGGCCCAACCCGGGACGGCGCGCCAGCGACACCGGGCGGGTCTCGGACACCGGGCGGGTCTCCGACACCGGCCGCGTCGCGCGCGAGACCTCCCGCCCCGCCCGCGAGACCGCACGGGACACGGGCCGTGACACGGGCCGGGACACCGGACGTGACACCGGGCGCGTGCCGCCGTCCCCGGCCGGCCGCGGCCCGCAGGGGCCCTCGACGGCGGCCATCCCGGGGATCCGCCCGTCGCGAAAGCCCGGCGTCCCCGGCGCCGACGAGCCCGCCCCCGCCACCGGGCCCATCCCGGTCACCCGTGCCCGCGAGACCCAGGTCCTCGACGAGCCCCTGGGTGCGCGCGAGGGCGCGCTGGCGTGGCTGCGCTTCGCCGGGGAGCTGGTGCTCGCCCTCGCCGCCGGCGTCGGCACCTACTTCCTGTCCACCGTGGTCTGGGAGCAGCTGCCCCAGCTGGCGGTGGTCCTCGCCCCGCTGGCCGTCGCCGGCCTGGTCGCCGGCGTCGCGGCGTGGCGACGGCGCACCGGCCACGAGTCGCCGGGCCCGCGGCTGATCGCGGTGCTGGTCTTCGCCGGGACGCTGCTCACCATCGCCCCGGCCGCCGGGCTGCTCGCCGCGACCTGAGGCGCCCGGCCTCACTCGTCGTCGGCGTCGTCCTCGGTGGCCCGGGCGAAGCGCTCGACGAGCGCGGCGCAGAACGCGTCGAGGTCGTCGGGGTTGCGGCTGGTCACCAGGGTGCCGTCGACGACGACCTCCTCGTCCACCCACGTCGCGCCGGCGTTGCGCAGGTCGGTCTGCAGCGAGGGCCACGAGGTCATCCGCCGTCCCCGGACCACGTCGGCCTCCACGAGCACCCACGGCGCGTGGCAGATCGCCGCCACCGGCTTGCCCGCCTCGAAGAACGCCGCCACGAACGCGACGGCGTCGGCGTCGGCCCGGACGAAGTCGCCGTTGATGACACCACCGGGCAGGACGAGTGCGGCGTAGCCGTCGGGGTCGGCGGCGCCGACCGTCGTGTCGACCTTCTTGCGGTCGCCCGCGTCGATGTGCTGGTAGGCGGTGATCGTGCCGCCCTCCAGCGACACGAGCTCCGGCTCGGCACCGGCCTCCTCCAGCGCCTGCCACGGCCGCTCGAGCTCCACCTGCTCGACGCCGTCGGTCGCGAGCACGGCCACCTTCATCCCGTCCAGGTCTCCAGCCATGCGGGCGCGGCTACCCGTGCCCCCGGGGCAGCACACGCCCGAGCACTACGGTCCGGACCGGGTACCTCGACAGGCGGGAGCGGGCGATGGACGGGCGACGGGGTCTGGCGGTCCTCGGCGGCGGCAAGATGGGCGAGGCGCTGTTGGCCGGGCTGGTGCGGCGGTCGGGTCCCGACGGCGTCGTCGTCTCCGAACGGCACTCGGAGCGCGGCGCCGAGCTCGCCGCGCGCTACGGCGTCGACGTCGTCGACGTCGCCGAGGCCGCCGCGCGGGCGCGGGTGCTGCTGCTCGCGGTCAAGCCGCAGGACCTGCCGGGGCTGCTGCAGCAGCTCGCGCCGTCGGTCGACCCCGGCCACCTGGTGGTGAGCATCGCCGCCGGCTTCCCGACCGCGGCGATCGAGGCGGCACTGCCGCCGGGGGTGCCGGTCGTGCGGGTCATGCCCAACACCCCGGCGCTGGTCGACCAGGGGATGAGCGTGCTGTCGGCCGGGGCGTCGGCCGGGGACGCCGAGCTCGACGAGGCCGAGGCGCTGCTGTCGACGGTGGGCCGGGTGGCGCGGGTGCCGGAGTACCAGCAGGACGCGGTGACGGCGCTGTCGGGCAGCGGCCCGGCCTACTTCTTCTACCTGGTGGAGGCGATGGTCGACGCCGGCGTGCTCCTCGGCCTGCCCCGGGCGCTGACCAGCGAGCTGGTCGTGCAGACGGCGCTGGGGGCGGCGGTGATGCTGCGCGAGTCCGGTGAGCACCCGGCCCAGCTGCGCGACGCCGTCAGCAGTCCCGGCGGGACGACGATCGCCGGCATCCGCGAGCTGGAGCGCCACTCGGTCCGCTCCGCGCTGATCGCGGCCATCGAGGCGGCGGCGCAGCGGTCGGTCGAACTCGGCCGGGCCGACGGGAGCCGGTGAACCTACCCCCGCTCAGCCCACCGAGGTTGGACGCTGCGTAGTCGTGTCGACACATCTCTCCGTCGACGCGCCGACACGGCTGTGAAGCGAGTTGCACAGGTGTAGTTCTGACGAGGACGGACCGTTCCGCATGTTCGTTTCTTCCATCGCTTCTGTCACGCGGGTCCCCCTACTCTCTGTATCAGCACGTGTGAGTCCCGTAGTCGGTGGGGAAGCCGACGCTCGACTCGTGCTAGGTCCGGAGACTTGAGATGACCATGCCCCAGCGCAGCACCGCCGCCTACGTCCGCCCGGCCGTCCCCGGCCCGCGCCCGATGGCCCGCCCGATCCCGGCCGCCGCCGTGGCCCGCCCCGTGGGCCCCCAGCACCCCGCCGCCGTGCCGGTCGGCCGCCCGGTCGTCCCCCAGCCGCGCGCCGCGGTCACCTTCCTGACCGTCGCCGAGGTCGCCAGCATGATGCGCGTCTCCAAGATGACCGTGTACCGCCTCGTCCACGCCGGCGAGCTCTCCGCCGTCCGCGTCGGCCGCTCCTTCCGCGTGCCCGAGCGCGCCGTCCAGGACTACCTGCGCGACGCCTACACCGACATCGCCTGATTGAAGGACCCGACCGCCCCCCACTGCTCGCGAGCTCGCAGCGGGACCCTGCGGTCGGGCCGTTCCATCTCGTCACCAGGCTCGCGGCGGGATCCTGCAGCGAGGCCGTTCCATCCGTCGCCATGCCGGTGCGGACCCCTCCGGGCCCGCTCGGCGCGACAACGCCCCCATCCCGCTCCGCGGGTGGGATCCGTCCGGCCCGGTTCCCGCGGCAACGCCGCCGCGGGGGCGCCGGGTAGGCTCGGGCGCCGAGCGACAACCCCGGCCCCGGCCGGAGCCGTCGCACACGAGCTGATCCACACTCGCGTGGCGTCCGGTTCCGACCCCTGCGGTCACCGGCCGACGCCCCGCGGCCACGACGTCGGGAGCAGGACATGGGTTCGGTCATCAAGAAGCGCCGCAAGCGGATGGCGAAGAAGAAGCACCGCAAGCTGCTGAAGAAGACCCGCGTGCAGCGTCGCAACAAGAAGTGAGCTGAGGCTCGTGCCGCCCGCGGTCGTCCTGGTCACCGGTGTCAGCCGGTGGCTCGGTGGTGCGCTGGCGGCCGAGCTCGCTCGCGACCCGGCCATCGACCGGGTCATCGGGGTCGACACCGTCCCCCCGTCGGCGGAGTCGCTGCGCCGCCTCGGCCGCACCGAGTTCGTGCGGGCCGACATCCGCAACCCGCTGATCGGCAAGGTCATCAGCACCGCGGCCGTCGACACGGTCGTGCACATGAACATCAGCTCCACCCCCGCCGGGTCCGGCGGGCGGGGGCCGATGAAGGAGCTCAACGTCATCGGGACGATGCAGCTCCTCGCCGCCTGCCAGCGGGCGCCGTCGGTGCGCCGGCTCGTGCTCAAGTCGACCAGCGCCGTCTACGGCGCCTCGCCGCGCGACCCGGCCGTCTTCACCGAGGCCATGCAGGCCCGCCGGGTGCCCTCGGGCGGCTTCGCCAAGGACAGCCTCGACATCGAGGGCTACGTGCGGTCCTTCTCGCGCCGCCGTCCCGACGTCGGGGTCGCCGTCCTGCGGTTCACCAACTTCATCGGCCCGGGCATCGACTCGGTGATGACCGGGTTCCTGCGCATGCCGGTGGTCCCCACGGCGCTCGGCTACGACGCGCGCGTCCAGCTGCTGCACGAGGACGACGCCCTGGGCGTGCTGACCCGCGCCACCACCGGCGGGTTCACCGGAACGGTCAACGTCGGGGGAGAGGGCACGTTGCTGCTGTCGCAGGTCATCCGCCGGCTGGGGCGGCTGCAGCTGCCGGTGCCCTCGCCGGCGCTGGGGTCGCTGGGCCGGCTCACCCGGCGCTTCGGCGGCGTCGACTACTCACCCGAGCAGATGCGCTTCCTCAACTTCGGCCGCGTCGTCGACACCACGGTGCTGCGCACCGAGTTCGGCTACACACCCCGCTACACCACCGCCGAGGCCCTGGCCGACTTCGCGCGCACCGTCCCCCCGGTGGTGCCGCCCGGTCTGGTCGCCGACGCCACCACGCGGGCCCAGCAGGTCGTCTCCCGCGCCGGCTCGGTCGCCTCCTCGGTGGGCACGACCGTGCACGGCCGGCTGCGCCCGGCGCCGGCCTCGCCGGGACTGCGGGCGGTGCGCGATGCCTGAGGCGCGCGTCATCCCGCTGCGTCCCGACGACGAGCAGCCGCACGTCCCGCCGCCGGGCGACCCGAGCTGGGACGAACAGGTCGCCGGTGGCCTGGAGTTCCTCCGCCGCCGGCTGACCGGCGAGTACGAGACCGACGAGTTCGGCTTCGACCCCGACCTCACCGACCACGTGCTGCTGCCGCTGCTGCGCCCGCTGTTCTACCGCTGGTTCCGGGTGGAGACCCACGGCGTGGAGAACGTGCCCACCACCGGCGGCGCGCTGGTCGTGGCCAACCACTCCGGCACCGTCCCGGTCGACGCGCTGATGACCACCGTGGCGCTGCACGACGACCACCCGGCGCAGCGGCGCTTCCGGCTGCTCGGTGCCGACCTCGTCTTCGAGCTGCCCGCCGTCGGCTCCCTGGCCCGCAAGTTCGGCGCCACGCTGGCCTGCACCGAGGACGCCGAGCGGCTGCTGTGCGGTGACGAGCTGGTCGGCGTCTTCCCCGAGGGGTTCAAGGGGATCGGCAAGCCGTTCCGCGAGCGGTACACCCTGCAGCGGTTCGGCCGCGGGGGTTTCGTCACGGCGGCACTGCGCACCGGCAAGCCGATCGTCCCGTGCGCCATCGTCGGCGCCGAGGAGATCTACCCGATGATCGGCAACGCGCGGACGCTGGCCCGACTGCTGGGACTGCCCTACTTCCCGGTGACGCCGACCTTCCCCGCGCTGGGCCCGCTCGGGCTGGTGCCGCTGCCGTCGAAGTGGCTCATCGCCTTCGGCACCCCCATCGAGACGGCGTCCTACGGGCCCGCGGCGGCCGAGGACCCGATGCTGGTGTTCAACCTGACCGACCAGGTCCGCGAGACCATCCAGCAGTCGATCTACCAGCTGCTGCTGCAGCGCTCCTCCGTCTTCAGCTGAGGAAGGACCCTCGTCCCCCCACGCCTCGCTCGCTCGGCGCGGGCCCCTGACGAGGGCCGTTCCAGCAGCTCACCACGGCCAGGAGTTGCGACGGCGGAGGGCGACCGCGCCGCCGACCACCCCACCGGTCAGGGCGGCCGCGGCGACCGTCGGGACGCCGATGCGCGCCGCCTTGCGGCCGGTGCGGAAGTCGCGGACGGTCCACCCGCGCGAGCGGGCGACGGCGCGCAGCTCGGTGTCGGGGTTGACGGCGATCGACGTGCCGGTGAGGGAGAGCATCGGCAGGTCGTTGGCCGAGTCGCTGTAGGCGGTGCAGCGCGACAGGTCCAGCCCCTCGCGCTCGGCCAGCGCCCGGACCGCCTCGGCCTTCGCCTCCCCGTGCATGAGCTCCCCGACCAGCCGCCCGGTGTAGCGGCCGTCGACGACCTCGGCCACGGTGCCCAGCGCCCCGGTCAGCCCCAGTCGGTGGGCGATGATCCGCGCCAGCTCCACCGGGGTCGCGGTGACCAGCCACACCCGCTGCCCGGCGTCGAGGTGCTGCTGGGCGAGGTTGCGGGTGCCCGACCAGATCCGGTCGGCCATGAGCTCGTCGTAGATCTCCTCGCCGGCCTGCGTGATCTCCTCGACCTCGCGGCCGGCGACGAAGGCCAGCGCGTTCTCGCGGATGTTGTGCATGTCGCCGGCGCTCTCGTTGCCGGCGACGCGGAACTTGGCCTGCTGCCAGGCGAACCGCGCGATGTCGCGGGAGCTCAGGTACTTGCGGGAGGCCAGGCCGCGGGCGAACCAGAACAGCGAGGCGCCCATCATCATCGTGTTGTCGACGTCGAAGAACGCGGCGGCGGTGCGGTCGGCGACGACGACCGGCACCGGCTCGACCTCGGCGGCCGCGGCCGACGCCAGACCCGCGACGTGCGCGCGGATCTCCTCCTCCGACGGCGCCCCGGCGTCCTCGCCCCGACGACGCCGGAACGGCAGTCCCGGCACGGGCACCCCCCTGGTCGCAGTGGCCCGCCGCGCGGGCGGCCCGCCCGACCCTATCCGCACCCGTGCGGGGGAGACCGCCGGTCGCGGGTGCTGCGGGCCGGCAGCCGCGGTGACAGCATCGCGGGGACCCGCCCACCTGCCAGGAGGTGCCCGTGACAGGGCCCGATCCGGACTCCGGAGCCGGGGCCGCGGCCCCGACGGGGCTCGCTGCGCTGGTGCGCGCCGCGGCCGTCGGCCGCCCCGACGCCCCGGCCGTCGTCGACGGCGGCACCCGGCTCACCTGGGCCGAGCTCGACGCCCTCGTCGACCGGACCGCGGCCGGCCTGGCCGCGCGCGGCCTCACCCGCGGGGACCGGGTGGCCGTGCAGCTGCCCAACGGCGTCGACTGGCTGCGCGCGGCGCTCGGCGCGCTGCGCGCCGGCCTGGTCGTGGTCCCCGTCAACACCGCCTACACCGACCCCGAGCTCGAGCACGTGCTGCGCGACTCCGGCGCGGCGCTGCTCGTGGCGGCCGCCGCCCGGGAGCCGCTGGCCGGGGTGCCCGTCGTGGCCGGCCCACCCGAGGCCGACGGCCCGCCACCCCCGGACGACGACGACCCCGCCGCGCCGGCCCTCCTCGCCTACACCAGCGGCACCACCGGCCGGCCCCGCGGCGCGATCCTCACCGCCGGCGCCCTGCGGGCCAACCAGCGGCAGTGCCTGGCGCTGGACCCGCCGCCGGTGCGCCCCGACGACCGCGTGCTGGTGGTCCTGCCGCTGTTCCACGTCTACGGCCTCAACGCCGGCTTCGGCCTGGTCGCGGCCACCGGGGCCTGCGCGGTGCTCGTGCCGGCCTTCGACCCGCGCGCCACGCTCGCCGTCGTGGAGCGCGAGCGGGTCACTGCCGTCCCCGGCGCGCCGCCGCTGTACCAGGCCTGGCTCGCCGTCGCCGACGCCGAGGGCGGTGACGCCGGCCTGCGCCGCGCCCTCGCCTCGGTGCGCACCGCCTCCTCCGGGGCCGCGCCGCTGCCGGAGGCGACCTGGCGGGCGGTGCGCGACCGTGCCGGCCTGCAGGTCTGGGAGGGCTACGGCCTCACCGAGGCCGGTCCCGTCGTGGCCAGCACGCTGGCCACCGGCCGGGCCAAGCCGGCGTGCATCGGCGGCCCGCTGCCCGGCGTCGAGGTGGCGCTGCGGGAGACCGGCGACGGTGGCGGCGGGGACGCCGGCGAGGGGCCGGGGGAGCTGTGGGTGCGCGGCCCCAACCTCTTCTCCGGCTTCTGGCCCGACGGCGCGGACGGGCCGGACGCCGACGGCTGGCTGGCCACCGGCGACCTCGCGTACCGCGACGCCGACGGCGACCTGCACCTGCTCGACCGCCGCAGCGACCTCGTGCTGGTCAACGGCTTCAACGTCTACCCGGCGGAGGTGGAGCGGGTCCTCGACGCCCACCCCGCCGTCGCCGAGAGCGCGGTCATCGGCGTGCCCGACCCGCGCACCGGCGCCGCCGTCGTCGCGGTCGTGGTGCCCGCCCCGGGCGCGGAGGTGGACACCGCGGAGCTGCGCACGCACGCCGCCGCGTCGCTGGCCCGCTACAAGGTGCCCTCGTCGGTGGTCGTCCGGCCGGCGCTGCCGCACTCGCTGACCGGGAAGGTGAGCCGGGCGCGGCTGCGCGAGCTCGGCCTGACCCTCGACGGGGCCGGACCGGCGGAGGTGTCCGGTGGCTGAGCCGGCGCCGCGGCTGGAGCTGCTCACCCGCGCCGGCTGCCACCTGTGCGTCGCGGCCTCCGAGACGCTGGCGCGGATCGCCGCGGAGGCCGGCGTCGCCAGCCGTGAGGTCGACGTCGACGCCGACCCGGAGCTGCAGGCCGAGTACGGCGACCGGGTGCCGGTGGTGCTGCTCGACGGCCGCGAGCACTCCTACTTCACCGTCGACGTGCCCCGCCTGCGCCGCGACCTCGGCACCGGCTGATCCACCCGGCGACCGGCTGGAACGGCCCCGCGTCAGGGGCCCGCGCCGAGCCGGCGAGGCGTGGGGGACGCGGGGTCCTCGTATGGTGTCGGACACAGCGGCGCGCATCCGCGCAGGCCCGGGCCCCGTCGGGCTGCCTGCGACTTTGTTCGCGCGTTCACAAGCGGTTACCGTGGGGGTCGCCGGGCGGCCGACCGCCCGGATCCCCGATGTCGCCCGCCCTCCTCGGCTCCCGCCGTCGCCCGGGCGCGACCGCTGTGGAGTAGGCCCGTGATGCAGTCGCGGCCCCGGATCCCGGAGGCCACCGTCGCCCGGCTGGCCGTGTACCTGCGGGTGCTCGGCGGCCTCGCCGACACCGGTCGCGGCACCGTCTCCTCCGGCGAGCTGGCCTCGGCGGCCGGCGTCAACCCGGCCGGCCTGCGCAAGGACCTCTCCCACCTCGGCCCCTGCGGCACCCGCGGCGTCGGCTACGAGGTCGCCACCCTGCGCGACCGCATCGCGACCGTGCTCGGCATGGAGACCGCCCACGCGTGCGTCCTGGTCGGTATCGGCAACCTCGGCGCGGCACTGGCCGGCTACGGCGGGTTCGGCACCCGCGGCTTCGAGTTCGTCGGCCTCTTCGACGCCTCCCCGGCCCGGGTGGGCCAGCGGATCGGCGGCCTGCCGGTGCGGCCGGAGACCGAGCTCGAGGAGGTCGTGACCGCCACCGGGGCGACGATCGGGGTCATCGCGACCCCCGCCGAGGTGGCCCAGGGCGTCGCCGACCGGCTCACCGCGGCCGGGGTGAGGAGCATCTTGAACTTCGCGCCGGTCACGCTCACCGCGCCGGCGGGGGTCGACGTCCGCCAGGTCGACCTCTCCGTCGAGCTGCAGGTCCTGGCCTTCCTCGACAAGCAGCGCGGCGCCGTCCCCGGCGCCCCGCTGGAGGCCCTCGCCCCCGCCGGGGGGATGGCATGAGCCTGCTCGCCGTCGGCATCAGCCACCGCACCGCGCCCGTCGCGCTGCTCGAGCAGTTCGCCATGACCCGCGACGACCAGGTCAAGGCGCTGCACGAGCTCGTCGGGAACGACCACGTCAGCGAGGCGCTGGTCCTGGCCACCTGCAACCGGGTCGAGGTCTTCGCCGAGGTCGACCGCTTCCACGGCGGCGTCGCCGAGGTCAGCCGCGTGCTGGCCCGCCAGTCCGGGGCCGGCGTCGAGGAGCTCACCCCCTACGTGACCGTGCACTACGAGGACCAGGCCGTCGCCCACCTGTTCACCGTGGCCGCGGGCCTGGACTCGATGGTCGTCGGCGAGACCCAGGTGCTCGGCCAGCTGCGCGCGGCCTACGCCCTCGCGCAGGAGGAGGGCACCGTCGGCCGGTCGCTGCACCCGGTCGCCCAGCACGCCCTGCGGGTGGGCAAGCGCATCCACTCCGAGACCGGCATCGACCGCGCCGGCGCCTCGCTGGTCACCGTCTCGCTCGACCACGCCGAGGACCGCGTCGGCCCGCTCGCCGGCCGCCCGGCCCTCGTCGTCGGCGCCGGCTCCATGGGCGCGCTCGCCGCCAGCACGCTGTCGCGCCGCGGCGCGCTGGTCACCGTCGCCAGCCGCTCCCCGGAGTCCGCGGCCCGCCTGGCCGCCGCCGTCGACGGCGGCACCGCCGAGATGGCCGAGCTGCGCTCGGCGATCGCCGACGCCGACGTCGTGGTCACCTGCACCGGCGCCGCCGGCCTGGTCGTGGGCACCGACGTCGTCGCCGCGGCGATGACCGGCCGCGCCGGGCGCCCGCTGGCCGTCGTCGACCTCGCGCTGCCCCGCGACGTCGACCCCGGCGTGGCGGCGCTGCCCGGCGTGCACGTCGTCGACCTCGCGCTGCTGCAGGGGGAGCGGTCGGCCACCGGGGGCACCGGGCCGGTCGCCGCCGACGACGTCGACGCCGCGCACGCGCTCATCGAGGCCGAGACCGCGCTGCTGCGCGCCGAGCGGCAGGCCGCCGCCGTCGCGCCCACCGTCTCCGCGCTGCGCAGCCAGGCCGCCGAGGTCGTCGACGCCGAGCTGCTGCGCCTGGCCGCCCGGCTGCCCGACCTCGACGCCCGCGCCCGCAACGAGATCGCCCGCACCGTGCGCCGCGTCGTCGACAAGCTGCTGCACGAGCCGACCGTGCGGGTCAAGGAGCTGGCCAGCACCCCCGGCGGCGTCGACTACGCCGACGCCCTGCGCGCGCTGTTCGGCCTGGGCCTGGACGCCGAGGTGCCCGCCGACGGCCCGCGGCTGGCCGAGGCCGTCGCCGTCGACCCCGACGAGCTGCGCCCCGGGGGTGCCCCGTGACCCCCCGGACCAGCGCGCAGACCACCGCGACGCTGCGGCTGGGCACCCGGGCCAGCCGCCTGGCCCGCACCCAGTCGCAGACCGTCGCCGACGCGCTCACCGCCGCCAGCGGCGTGCCGGTCGAGCTGGTGCACATCAGCACCGAGGGCGACCGCTCCGCCGCGGCGATCGCGCAGCTCGGCGGCACCGGCGTGTTCGTCACCGCGATCCGCCAGGCGCTGCTCGAGGGCACCGTCGACGTCGCGGTGCACAGCTACAAGGACCTGCCCACCGCGCCCGAGCCCGGCCTGGTGATCGCCGCCGTCCCGCCGCGGGAGGACCCGCGCGACGCGCTGGTCGCCCGCGACCGGCTCACCCTCGGCGAGCTGCCGCCCGGCGCCCGCGTGGGCACCGGCGCGCCGCGCCGCGTCGCGCAGCTGCGCGCCCTCGGCCTGGGCCTGGAGGTCGTGCCGATCCGCGGCAACGTCGACACCCGCATGGCGCGCGTGGTCCCCGGCGACCTCGACGCCGTCGTCCTCGCCCGCGCGGGCCTGGCCCGGCTGGGCCGGCTCGACGTGGTCACCGAGGTGCTCGACCCGCTGCAGGTGCTGCCCGCGCCCGCCCAGGGCGCGCTGGCCGTCGAGTGCCGCGCCGACGACGAGCGCACCCTGCAGCTGCTGGCCGCGCTCGACGACCCCGGCACCCGCGCCGCCGTGCTCGCCGAGCGGACCACGCTGGCCGCGCTGGAGGCCGGGTGCAGCGCCCCGGTCGCCGCGCACGCCGAGCTCGCCGAGGGCGAGGACGGCCCCGAGCTGTACCTGCGCGCCTCGGTCACCGCGCTCGACGGCAGCGACGGCGTCCGCGGCGTGGTGACCGGCCCGGTCGGCGACGCCGAACGACTCGGCCGCGAGCTCGCCGCCGACCTGCTCGACCGCGGCGCCGCCGCGCTCGTGGCGGCCGCCCGGTGACCCGCCGGGCCCCCACCCAGACCCCGCACACGCCCTCCCGAGGGCCTCGACACCCGCAAAGGACCAGGAGCTCGCGATGACGCGCTTCCGCAAGACCCCCGGCCGCGTCGTCTTCGTCGGCGCCGGCCCCGGCGACCCCGGCATGCTCACCGCCCGGGCCACGGCCGCACTGGCCGAGGCCACGGTCGTGCTCGTCGACCCGGACGTCCCCGCCGCCCTCGTCGACGCCGTCCGCGACGGCCGCCCGGAGGTCGACCCGACCCCGGTCAGCGGCGAGCCGGCCGACGTCGCCAAGGGCGCCGTCGCCGCCGCCAAGAACGGCGACGTCGTCGTCCGGCTGGTCGCCGGTGACCCCTACACCGCCGAGCACGCCGTCAAGGAGGTGCTCGCCGTCGGCCGCACCTCGGTGCCCTTCGACGTGGTCCCCGGCGTCGCGCCGTCGACCGCCGTCCCGGCGTTCGCCGGCGTCGCCCTCGGCGGCACCTCGCTGACCGCCGACCTGCGTGACGGCGACGTCGACCTGCCGGCCCTCGCCGGCGCGGCCGCGACGCTCGGTGCCCCCGTGGTGCTGCAGGCCGGCGCCGAGCAGCTCCCCGACGCCGCCGCGCGGCTGGTCGAGGGCGGGCTGTCCGGCAGCACCCCGGTCGTGGTGACCGCGGGCGGCTCGGGCACCGGGCAGAAGAGCGTCGTCGCCAAGCTGGGCGCCGTCGCCGAGAAGACCGCCGACCTCGGCGGCCTCACCGGTGCGGTCGTGGCCACCGTGGGCTCGGCCGTCGACAAGCGCGGCAAGCTCTCCTGGTGGGAGAGCCGGCCGCTGTTCGGCTGGCGGGTGCTGGTGCCCCGCACCAAGGACCAGGCCGGCGAGATGAGCGAGCGGCTGCGGGCCTACGGCGCGGTACCGGTCGAGGTGCCGACCATCGCCGTCGAGCCGCCGCGCAGCGCCGCCCAGATGGACCGCGCGATCAAGGGCCTGGTCACCGGCCGCTACGGCTGGATCGTGTTCACGTCGGCCAACGCCGTGCGCGCCGTCCGGGAGAAGTTCGCCGAGCTGGGCCTGGACGCGCGGGCCTTCGCGGGCGTCAAGGTCGCCTGCGTCGGCGAGCAGACCGCCGACGCGGTGCGCGCCTTCGGCATCGTGCCCGAGCTGGTGCCCACCGGGGCGCAGTCCAGCGAGGGCCTGCTGGCCGACTTCCCCGAGTACGACGACGTCCTCGACCCGATCAACCGGGTGCTGCTGCCGCGCGCCGACATCGCCACCGAGACCCTCGCCGCGGGCCTGGTCGAGCGCGGCTGGGAGATCGACGACGTCACCGCCTACCGCACCGTGCGGGCCGCGCCGCCGCCGGCGCCGGTGCGCGAGGCGATCAAGGGCGGCGGGTTCGACGCGGTGTGCTTCACCTCGTCGAGCACCGTCCGCAACCTGGTCGGCATCGCCGGCAAGCCGCACGCCAAGACCGTCGTCGCGGTGATCGGCCCGGCCACCGCCGCCACCGCCCAGGAGTTCGGGCTGCGGGTCGACGTGCAGCCCGAGACGGCCGCCGTCGCCCCGCTGGTCGACGCGCTGGCCGCGTTCGCCGAGGCCCGGCGCGCCGAGGCCGGGCAGTGAGCCCGGCGCAGGGCGGGTCGAGCCCGGGCTTCGCGCGCGGGCGCCGGCTGCGGTCGACGCCCGCCCTGCGCCGGCTCACCGCGCAGACGCGGGTGGCCCCGGCCGACCTCGTGCTGCCGGTGTTCGTCAAGGAGGGCATCGACGAGCCGGTGCCCATCGGCTCGATGCCCGGCGTCGTGCAGCACACGCTGGACTCGCTGCGCAAGGCCGCGCACGAGGCGGCCGAGGCCGGCATCGGCGGGCTGATCCTGTTCGGCGTCCCGGCCGAGAAGGACGAGATCGGCTCGCAGGCCGACGCCGCCGACGGGGTCGTCAACGTCGCGCTGCGCCGGCTGCGCGAGGACCTCGGCGACGAGCTGGTGCTCCTCGCCGACCTGTGCCTGTGCGAGTACACCTCGCACGGGCACTGCGGGCTGGTGACGCCGGCCGGCGTCGTCGACAACGACCCGACGCTGGACCGCTACGCCGCGGTGGCGATCGCGCAGGCCCAGGCCGGCGCCCACGTCATCGCCCCCAGCGGGATGATGGACGGGCAGGTCGCGGCGATCCGCCGGGCCCTGGACTCCAGCGCGTTCACCGAGACGCCGATCCTCGCCTACGCCGCCAAGTACGCCTCGGGCTTCTACGGCCCGTTCCGCGAGGCGGCCGAGGGCGCGCCCCAGTTCGGGGACCGCTCGACCTACCAGATGGACCCGCCCAACGCCGACGAGGCGCTGCGCGAGGTGGCCCAGGACCTCGCCGAGGGCGCCGACGCCGTCATGGTCAAGCCGGCGCTGCCCTACCTCGACGTCGTGGCGCGGGTCGCCGACGCCGTCGACGTCCCGGTCAGCGCCTACCAGGTCAGCGGCGAGTACGCGATGGTCGAGGCGGCCGCCCGCAACGGCTGGATCGACCGCGAGCGCGCCATCCTGGAGACCCTCACCGCCATCCGCCGCGCCGGCGCCGGCCAGGTGCTCACCTACTGGGCGGTCGAGGCCGCGCGCCTGCTGCGCCGGTGAGCTACGTCGAGCCCGGCGGCAGCCGGCGGCCGGTCTGGCTTGCCGCCGCCGCGCTCGCCGTCCTCGGCCTGCTCGACGGCCTGCTGCCCGGCCCGGGCCTGCCGGTGCCGGTCTGGGCGCTCACGGTGGTGGTCGTCCTCGGCGTCGCCGCCGCGCTGTGCTCGGTCGCCCGCCGCGCGTGGACGGTGCGCGTCGGGGGCCGGGGACCGGACGGCGCGCTGACCGTGGGCCGCGAGCGGGTGCCGCTGGCCGACGTCGACGCCGCCCACCTGCGCGCCGTGCGCGAGGGGACGGCGGGCGTGGACGCCGGCGCCCCGGTGCTCGGCGGCGGCTGGTCGCTGCCGCGCGGGCGCACCGGGCTGCCGCTGCGGCTGACCGACGGGCGCACCGTCCTGGTGCCGACCCGCGACCCCGCCGCGCTGACCGGGGCGCTGCTCGCCGCCGTGCCCGCCGCCGTGCCGGCGAGTGGCACGTCACAGGCCGCCGACCCCCACGCGCCCGACGGGCGGTCCCGGGACAGGGGGACACTGGGGCCGTGACCTCGCTGGACACCACCCGGTACGACTACGCGGCACCGGTCTCCGCCGGCCTGTTCGACCGCGCGAAGCGCGTCACCCCGGGCGGGGTCAACTCGCCGGTGCGCGCCTTCCGCGCCGTCGGCGGCACCCCGCGGTTCATGGCGCAGGGCTCTGGCCCGTGGCTCACCGACGCCGACGGCCGCCGCTACGTGGACCTGGTGGCCTCGTGGGGGCCGATGATCCTCGGCCACGCCCACCCGGCCGTGGTCGAGGCGGTCACCGCCGCCGCCCGCCGCGGGTTCTCCTTCGGCACCCCCACCGAGGGCGAGCTGGACCTGGCCGAGGAGATCGCCGCCCGCGTCGCCCCCGTCGAGCGGGTGCGGCTGGTGAACTCCGGCACCGAGGCGGTGCTCTCGGCGGTGCGGCTGGCCCGCGGCGCCACCGGCCGCCGGATCGTCGTCAAGTTCGCCGGGTGCTACCACGGCCACGTCGACGCGCTGCTGGCCTCCGCCGGCTCGGGCGTGGCCACCCTCGGCCTGCCCGACACCCCCGGCGTCACCACCGGCGCCGCCGCCGACACGATCGTGCTGCCGTACAACGACGTCGCCGCCGTCGAGGCCGTCTTCGCCGAGCACGGTCCGGACATCGCGGTCGTGGTCAGCGAGGCCGCCCCGGGCAACATGGGCGTCGTCCCGCCGCTGGACGGCTTCAACGCGCAGCTGCGCCGGATCACCGCCGAGCACGGCGCGCTGCTGCTGCTCGACGAGGTCATGACCGGCTTCCGGGTGTCCCGCTCGGGCTGGTACGGCCTGGACCCCGTCGACGCCGACCTGTTCACCTTCGGCAAGGTCATGGGCGGCGGGCTGCCGGCCGCGGCCTTCGGCGGGCGCGCCGACCTCATGGAGCAGCTCGCGCCCAACGGCCCCGTCTACCAGGCCGGCACGCTGGCGGGGAACCCCGTCGCCGTCGCCGCCGGGCTCACCACGCTGCGGCACTGCAGCGACGACGTCTACGCCCGCTGCGACCGGGTGGCGGTCACCCTGCGCGGCGCCACCAGCGCGGCGCTGTTCGCCGCCGGCGTGCCGCACCGGGTGCAGCAGGCCGGGTCGATGTTCTCGGTCTTCTTCGTGCCCGACGAGCGCCGGGTGCGCGACTACGACGACGCCCGCACCCAGGACACCGCTGCCCACCGCGCGTTCTTCCACGAGATGCTCGCCCGCGGCGTCTACCTGCCGCCGTCGGCGTTCGAGTCGTGGTTCGTCAACGCCGCGCTCGACGACGAGGCGCTCGAGCGGGTGCTCGACGCGCTGCCCGCCGCCGCCCGCGCGGCCGCGGCCGCCGACCGCGCCGACGCCCCGTCCGACGCCGACGCCAAGGACGCCCAGGAGCTGCAGCCCTGATGGAGACCACCGTCGTCCACCTGCTGCGCCACGGCGAGGTGCACAACCCCGACGGGGTGCTCTACGGCCGGCTGCCCGGCTACCGGCTCTCGACCGCCGGGGAGACCATGGCGCAGCGGGCCGCCGAGTGGCTCACCGGCCGCGGCGTCACCCTCCTGGTGTCCAGCCCGCTCGAGCGGGCCCGGCAGACCGCCGCGCCCGTCGCCGAGGCGCTGGACCTGCCCGTCGACGTCGACGAGCGGCTGATCGAGGCGGGCAACGCCTTCGAGGGCCTGCGGGTCGCCGGCGGGCGCGGGGTGTTCCGGTCGCCGGCGAACTGGTGGCGGCTGCGCAACCCGGTGCGGCCCTCGTGGGGCGAGCCGTACGTCGAGATCGCCGCCCGGATGCTCGCCGCCGTCGAGGCCGCCCGCGACGCCGCCCGCGGGTCGGCCGCCGTCTGCGTCAGCCACCAGCTGCCGATCTGGACCCTGCGGCTGCACCTGGAGGGCCGCCGCTACACCCACGACCCGCGCCGCCGGCAGTGCGGGCTGGCCAGCGTCACGTCGGTGACCTACGAGGGCGACAAGGTCGCGCGCATCGACTACGCCGAGCCCGCCGGCGCCACCGACCCCGACGCGGTCCCCGGGGCATGAGGCGCCTGCTGCCCGCCGCAGCTGCGGCGCTCGCCCTCCTCACCGGCTGCACGACCGGCGAGGGCCGGGCCGACGTCACCAACGGCGGCGAGTACCGCTTCGTCGCCGCGACCCCGGCCGGTGAGGTCATCCCGGCCGCCGAGCGGGCGGCGGCCCCCGACTTCGGCGGCACGCTGCTCGGCGGCGGGGACTGGACCTCCGAGGAGCTCGCCGGGCAGGTCGCCGTCCTGAACTTCTGGGGCTCGTGGTGCCCGCCCTGCCGGGTGGAGACCCCGGAGTTCCAGGAGGTCTACACCGAGGTCCGCGACGAGGGCGTGGCCTTCCTCGGGCTCAACGTCAAGGAGGCCGACGAGCAGTTCGCGCAGGCCTTCGTCGACAGCCAGGGCATCGAGTTCCCCTCGCTCTACGACCCCGCCGGCGAGGTCGCGCTCGCCTTCCGGGACTACCCCGCGACCGCGATCCCGTCCACGATCGTCCTGGACCGCGACGGCCGGGTGGCCGCCGTCTACACCGGGGCGGTCGCGCAGGACGACCTGCGCGCCGTGCTCGACGCGCTGCTCGGGGAGGGCTGAGGTGGGGCAGGAGTTCGCCGCGCTGGTCACCGACGGCCCGCTGCTGGTGGCCGCCGCCGTGGCCGCGCTGGTCGGGCTGGTCAGCTTCGCCTCGCCGTGCGTGCTCCCGCTGGTGCCCGGCTACCTGTCCTACGTCACCGGGCTGGTGGGCAGCGGCACCCGCGCCCCGTCCCCGGCCCCCGCGGGCACGGGAGCCACGGCCACCGCCGTGCGCACCGACGAGCGCTCGCCCCGCGGGCGGATGGTGCTCGGCGCGCTGCTGTTCGTCCTCGGCTTCACCGCCGTCTTCGTCGCCGTGGGCACCGCGTTCGGCGGGCTGGGCCGGCTGCTCGTGCAGTACGACGACGTCATCACCCGCGTCATGGGCGTCGTCGTCATCGTCGTCGGCCTGGCGTTCCTCGGGAAGCTGCCGTTCCTGCAGCGCACCGCGCGGCTGTCGGTGCGCCCCGCCGCGGGCCTGGCCGGCGCGCCGCTGCTCGGCGTGGTCTTCGGGCTGGGCTGGACGCCGTGCCTCGGCCCCACGCTGTCGGCGGTCTACTCGCTGGCCTACACCGAGGCGACCGCCGGCCGCGGCGCGCTGCTGTCGGTCGCCTACTGCATGGGCCTGGGCGTGCCGTTCGTGCTGGTCGCCCTCGGCGCCCGCTGGGCGGTCGGGGCGACGGCGTTCCTGCGCCGGCACGCCCGCGCCGTCACCCGCTTCGGCGGCGCGGTGCTCGTGGTCGTCGGGCTGCTGCTGGTCACCGGCGCGTGGACGGAGATGATGGGCTGGCTGCGCTCCTGGCTGGCCGTCACCGGGCTGGGGGAGTCCGCACTGTGACCGAGCTCGCGAGGTCACACGGGTGCAGAGCACGGCTGGGTGCAGCTCCGGCGAGCGCCAGCGAGGAGGGGCTGTGACCACGACCGCCCCGCCGCGGCCCGAGGCCGCGCCGACCCCGCCGACGCCTCCCGCGCGTCCCTCCGCCGCCCGCCGCCTGGGCGCCTTCGCGCTGCGCCAGTGGCGCCGGCTGACCGCCATGCGCACGGCGATCGTGCTGCTGTTCCTGCTCGCGCTCGCCGCCATCCCCGGCTCGCTGCTGCCGCAGCGGTCGCTGTCGCAGAGCGCGGTGGGGCAGTACTTCGCCGACCACCCCACGCTCGCGCCGGTGCTCGACCGGCTCTACCTCTTCGACGTCTTCAGCTCGCCGTGGTTCGCCGCGGTCTACCTGCTGCTGTTCGTCTCGCTCATCGGCTGCGTGCTGCCCCGCGCGCTCGAGCACGCCCGGGCGCTGCGCACCCCGCCGCCGCCGGCCCCGCGCCGGCTGACCCGGCTGCCCGACGCCGCGCAGCTGCCCACGCCGCTGCCGCCCGCCGCCGCGCTCGACGCCGTCGAGGAAGAGCTGCGGGTGCGCCGCTACCGCGTCGTGCGCCGCGAGCGCGAGGGGGTCGCCGAGCTGTCGGCCGAGAAGGGGCTGCTCAAGGAGACCGGCAACCTGGTGTTCCACCTGGCGCTGGTCGCCCTGCTGCTCGGGCTGGCCGGCGGCAAGCTGTGGGGCTACGAGGGCAGCATCCTGGTCACCGAGGGCCAGCGGTTCTGCAACGCGTTCCAGCAGTACGACACCTACTCCGCCGGTGCGATGGTCGACAGCGGGGACCTCTCCCCGCTGTGCGTCGGCCTCGAGGACTTCCGCGCCGAGTACGAGCAGGACCTCACCGCCGCGTCGTTCACCGCCGACGTCACCTACGGCGCCCCCGGCGAGGAGGGCCGGCCGACGACGATCGGCGTCAACGACCCGCTGCGCGTCGACGGCGACCGCGTGTACGTGACCGGCCACGGCTTCAGCCCGCGGTTCACCGTGACGCTGCCCGACGGCACCACCTTCGACGACGTCTCCGCGCCGTTCCTGCCCACCGAGCAGTCGACGATGGCCAGCGAGGGCGCGCTCAAGCTCCCCGACCTCGGCGCCGGCGCCGACGACCAGCTCGCGCTGCAGGGCTTCTTCGCGCCCACCGGCCTGGTGCAGGCCGGCGTCCTCACCTCGATCGACCCCCGCCCCCTGGCGCCGCAGGTCGCCGTCGTGGCCTTCCGCGGCTACCTCGGGCTGGACTCCGGGCTGCCGCAGTCGGTGTACTCCCTCGACGCCTCGCAGATCGAGCGCGGCCGGCTGGCCGAGGTCGGCCGGGCCAACCTGTCGGTCGGGGAGTCGATGACGCTGCCCGACGGCACGACGGTGGCCTTCACCGGCTACTCGGAGTTCGCCGCGGTGCAGGTCTCCCACGACCCCGGCCAGCTGTGGGTGCTCGGCGCCGCGGTCGCGGTGCTGGCCGGCCTGCTCGGCATGCTGCTGCTGCGCCGCGAGCGCGTCTTCGCCCGCGCCGCCGCCGGTCCCGGCGGCGGTACCGTGCTGGACGTCGGTGCGCTCACCCGCGGCAGCGGCGACGGCGCGCCGCGGTTCGCGGCCCTCACCGACGACCTGCGGGCGGTCCTCGCCGCCCGTGCCCCGACCCGCACCCCGCCGTCCGACGGGGCCGCACCGCAGACCGGAGGCGCACCCGCGTGAGTGCCGACCAGCTGTCCGCCCTGTCGGACACCCTGTTCTCGACCAGCGTCGGTCTCTACTCGCTGGCCGTCGTCGCGTTCTGCGCGCAGCTGGCCTTCGGCCGCCGTCCGGCCCGGGAGCGCGAGCTCGTCGGCGCGGCCGCGTCCGGCACGACCACGACCGGCGCCCCCGCCGGCCCGTCCCGCCCCGACGCGCCGCCCGCCGACCCGCCGGCGGTGCGCCGCTGGGGCCGGGTGGCGGTGCTGCTCACCGCCGTCGGCGCGCTCACCCACGCCGGCGTCCTCGTCGCCCGCGGGCTGGCCACCGACCGGCTGCCCTGGGGCAACATGTACGAGTTCGCCACCGCGGTGGTGCTGGTCGCCGTCGTGGCCTACCTCGTGTTCGCGGTGCGCTCGCCGGGCCTGCGGCACCTGGGCCTGTTCGTGCTGGGCCCGGTGGTGCTCAGCATGGTGGCGATCGGGCTGTTCCTCTACGTCCAGAGCGGCCCGCTGGTGGCCGCCCTGCGCTCGAGCTGGCTGGCCGTGCACGTGTCCACGGCGATCCTCGGCTTCGGCATCTTCTTCGTCAGCGGCATCGCCAGCGTCCTGTACCTGGTCCGCTCGCGGTACGAGGCCCGGGGCGGCGCCGCCGACGGCGGGGTGCTCGGCCGGCTGCCGTCGGCGGCCACGCTGGACCGGGTCGCGCACCGCACGGCGGTCTTCGGCTTCCCGATCTGGACCTTCGCCGTCATCGCCGGCGCGATCTGGGCCGAGAGCGCCTGGGGCCGCTTCTGGGGCTGGGACCCCAAGGAGACGTGGGCCTTCATCGCCTGGGTCGTCTACGCCGCCTACCTGCACGCCCGCACCACGGCCGGCTGGCGCGGCCGCCCGGCGGCGTGGGTCAACGTGGTCGGCCTCGGCGTCATGGTGTTCAACCTGCTGTACGTGAACATGGTCTCCACCGGGCTGCACAGCTACGGCGGGGTCAACTGAATCGCGTCCCACCCGCCCCTGCACGCCACTCCCGTCCCTCGCGAGGGGGAGACGTCCGCCGCACGCGGCGCCCGCGTGCTCCACTTGTCGCCATGACCGCTCGCACGGGGGGATCGCGCTCGGAGGTCCGCTGTGGGTAGGCACGCTGCGGCCGACGACGCCGGCACCGACCCCATCGTCGCCGCGGCGCTCGCCCGCCACGGGACGGCACCCGGCACCCGGCACGCCTCCGCCAGCGACGTCGCCACCGACGGCGGCGGCGACGAGGGCACCGAGAGCGGCCTGGGCTGGCCGGGGGACACCACCACCGGCGGTGGGCTGGGCTGGCCCGGCTCGCTCGACGAGGCCCGCGAGACCGCCCGCATGGACGCCGTGCCGTCGGTGCCCGGAGCGCCCCACGGCACGGCCGCCGTCGGCGACGCCGTCGAGGACGCCGCGCCCGGTGAGGACCCCGGGCAGCGCACCCGGCGCGGCTGGCGGCGGATGTTCGGCGGCACCGCCGCCTGACACCTGCACCACGCCAGACCCGGGCACTTCCGCGGAAGTGCACGGGAGGCGGGCGAGCCGGAGCCGTGCACTTCCGCGGAAGTGCACGGGAGGCGCGGGCGGGGACTAGGCGGGGGAACCGTCGTCGCGGCGGACGCGGCGGCCGAGCTCGCGGAGGAACTCCGGGTCGTCGTCGGGGGCGACCGGGCGGGGATCGCGCGAGGCGCGGGGACGACGCTCGGGCGGCGGCCGGCGCAGGTCACCACCGGCGGCGGCGGTCGCCCGCACGACGAGCAGGACCACGACCACGGCGATCCCCAGCAGCACGACGAACGCCACGGCGCCCACCCCCCTCGACTCGGGCCTCTCCGCCACTGTACGACCGCTGGGATACTGGAGGGGTGGCGCGCGATGCGCCGCGCGGGGACCCCCGCCGAGTCTGGATGGAGCCCGTCATCGACGCCGTCGACCGCCAGCTGATCGACCTGCTGCGCGCCAACGGCCGGGCCAGCTACGCCGAGCTCGCCCGCCAGGTCGGCCTCTCGGCGCCGGCCGTGCACGAGCGGGTCGGCAAGCTCGAGGCGGCCGGCACCATCACCGGGTACCGCGCCGTCGTCGACCCGGTCGCCCTCGGGCTCGACGTCACCGCGCTCGTCGGCGTCATCGAGAGCGACTCGGTCGACGACACCGGCGTCGAGGCGGCGCTGCGGGCGATGCCCGAGGTCGAGGACTGCTGGCGCGTGGCCGGCAGCGAGGCCTTCGTGCTCAAGGTGCGGGTGACCGACATCCCGGCACTGGAGTCGGCCATCAACGCGTTGAACCGGATCGAGGGCGTCGCCCGGACCCGCACCACCGTGGTGCTGTCGACGAAGTGGGAGGGCCGTCATGGCTGAGCAGGAGCGCACCCCGGTCACCCCGGTGGGCCCGGACGGGCGGCCGGCGGTGCGGCCGAAGGTGCTGCCCTGGCTGCTCGTGCACACCATCGGCCGGCTGGCCGTCTTCGCGCTGCTGACCGTCGTCCTGTGGATGGTCGGCCTCGACTTCTGGTCGGGGGCGCTCTTCGGCCTGGTCCTGTCGATGCCGGTGTCCTACGTCCTGCTGCGCCGCTCCCGCGAGCAGCTCAGCACCGCGCTGGTGGTGCGGTCGGAGGAGAAGCGCCGGGCCAAGGAGCAGTTCCGCGCCCGGCTCTCCGGCGACGCCGCCGCCTGAGCCCGCCCCGCGGTCAGGCCGCGTGCACCAGCAGGGCCACGATGCGGCGGCCGGCCGGGCCGTCGACGACCACGTAGGTGGTCTCCACCCGGCCGATCACGCTCCCGTCGGCCCGCACCCGGGCGAAGGCGGCGCGGTGCAACGCGCACGTCCGGTTCACCACGGTCGTGACGGCGGAGAGCTCCTCACTGCGGTCGTAGCCGGCCGCCCGCAGCCCCTCGACCTGCCGGGCGACGGCGGCCAGCACGCGCTCCTCGTCGGGCAGGACCACGCTCCCCGCGTCGCTGCTGAGCACCAGCGGCACGCCGTAGTGGGCGAGCAGCCGGGACACGTCGTCGGTGTCCCCGCGCCCCAGCGCGGCGAAGTCGGCCAGGTAGACCGCGAACCAGCTCCCGAACCCGGGCTCGCCCATGCCGCGAGTGTGGCGGCGGGGACGGTCAGCCCGACAGGGCGAGCCCGGCGGCCAGCAGCACACCGGTGACCAGAGTGAGCAGCCCGGTGGCCTGCAGCGCGGCGATCAGCGCCGGCCCGCGGCCGCCGGAGAGCACCATCCGCGACGGCGGCACCGCCAGCGGCGCGGCGGCCAGCGCGAGCAGCGCCCAGGGCCGCTCCACCCCGATGGCGACGACGACGGCGAACGCGCCGGCCAGCAGCCCGACGTAGAGCAGCCGGGTCCGCGTGTCCCCGAGCAGCACCGCCAGCGTCCGCTTGCCGACGACGGCGTCCCCGGCGACGTCGCGCAGGTTGTTGACCACCAGCAGCGCCACCGACAGCAGCCCGACCGGCACCGCGGCGGCGACGGCGAGCCCCTCGACCCGGCCGGTCTGCGCGAACGTCGTCCCGGCGACGGCGACCAGGCCGAAGAACACGAAGACGAACACCTCGCCCAGCGCCCGGTACCCGTAGGGCAGCGGCCCGCCGGTGTAGGTCCACGCCGCGGCGATGCACACCGCGCCGACGGCGACCAGCCACCAGCTCGACAGCGCCGCGAGCGCCAGCCCCGCCACGCCCGCGACGGCGAAGGCGAGCAGCGCGGCGACGAGCACCTGCCGGGCCGGCGCCGCGCCCGAGCCGACCAGCCGCATCGGCCCCACCCGGTCGGCGTCGGTGCCGCGCTTCCCGTCGGAGTAGTCGTTGGCGTAGTTGACGGCCACCTGCAGGGCGAGCGCGACCAGCAGGGCCAGCAGAGCGGGGACCGGCCGGAACCCGTCGAGAGCGGCGGCCGCGCCGGTGCCCACGAGCACCGGTGCGAGCGCGGCGGGCAGCGTGCGGGGCCGGGCACCGGCCACCCACTGCGCGGCGGTGGCCACTAGCGGTCCCCGCCGCCGAGCCGGGCCGCGACCCGGCGGCGGTCGGGCTTGCCGGTGTGCAGGGTGGGCACGGCGTCGACCAGGTGCAGCTCGCGCGGGGCGGCGGGGCCGCCCAGCCGCTCGGTGACCCAGGGCCGGAGCGCGGCGAGGTCGGGCGCGGCGCCGGGCGCGGGCACGACGGCGGCCACCACCCGCTGCCCCCACTCCGCGTCGGGCCGGCCGAAGACGACGGCGTCGGCGACCTCGGGGTGCGCGCGCAGCACGCCCTCGACCGCCTGCGGCGCGACGTTCACCCCACCGGTCACCACGACGTCGTCGAGCCGGCCGGTGACGGTCAGCCGCCCGTCGGGCCCGGTCGTCCCGGCGTCGCGGGTGCGGAACTCCCCGCCGGCGAAGGCCGCCGCCGTCGCCTGCGGGTCGCGGCGGTAGCCGAGCGCCAGCACGGGGCCGGCGATCGCGATCCCGTCGTCGTCGACGCGGACCCGGACGCCGTCGAGGGGGAGGCCGTCGTAGACGCAGCCGCCGGAGGTCTCGGTCATCCCGTAGGTGGTGACCACGGCGACCCCGGCGGCCCGGGCGCGCGCCAGCAGGTCCGGGTCGGTGGCCGCGCCGCCGACGAGGACGGCGTCGAAGGCGCGCAGCGCGCCGGGTTCGGCGTCCAGGTACCGGCGCAGCTGGGTGGGGACCAGCGCGGTGCAGCGGCGGCCGGCGGGCAGCCGCGCGACCGCGCCGGCCAGGGGCTCGCCGGGGCCGAGGACGACCGGGACGGTGCCGCCGACCACCGAGCGGACCAGCACCTGCAGCCCGGCGACCGCGGAGACCGGCAGCGCCAGCAGCCAGGTGCCGGGCCCGCCGAGGCGGTCGAGGGTCGCGGTCGCCGAGGCCGTGAGCGCCGCGGCCGGCAGCAGCACGCCGCGCCCGCCGCCGGTGGACCCCGACGTGACGACGACGACGTCGGCGCCGTCCTCCAGGGGCTCCTCCGGCGCGAGGACCGCGCGGGCGGCAGCGGCGGCGGGGCCGGCCGGCAGGACGGCGAGCGGTGCGCTGCCGGCCAGGGCCGCGCGGACGGCGGGCAGCACGGTGCGCAGCACGTCGTCGGGCCCGTCGGGCGCGGGGAGGACGGTCAGCTGCCGGGGCACGTCGAACCAGGGTACGAGGCGCGCGATCTACGCTGGCGGGCGTGATCACCCCCGCCGGTCTCCCCGAGGGGATCGACCGGCCGGCGGTGTGGTCGGTGCCCATGCGCACCCGCTTCCGCGGCATCGACGTCCGCGACGGCGTCCTGGTGCACGGCCCGGCCGGCTGGGGGGAGTTCTCCCCGTTCTGGGACTACGGCGTCCTGGAGAGCCGTCGGTGGTGGGCCGCCGCGGCCGAGGCCGCGCTGACCGGCTGGCCGGCGCCGGTGCGCGACGCCGTGCCGGTCAACGTCACCGTGCCCGCGGTCGACGCCGGGCGCGCGCACGCGATCGTCACCGCCTCGGGCTGCCGGACGGCGAAGGTGAAGGTGGCCGAGCCCGGGCAGACCGCGGCCGACGACCTCGCGCGGGTCGAGGCCGTCCGCGACGCGCTCGGCCCCGGCGGCGCGGTCCGCGTCGACGCCAACGCCGCCTGGGACGTGGACACCGCGGTGGCGCGCATCCGCCACCTGGACCGGGTGGGCCTGGAGTACGTCGAGCAGCCGTGCGCGACCGTCGAGGAGCTGGCCGCGCTCCGCCGGCGCACCGACGTCCGGATCGCCGGCGACGAGGTCCTCCGCCGCGCCGACGACCCGCTCGCGGTCGACCTGCGCGAGGCCTGCGACGTCGTCGTCCTCAAGGTGCAGCCGCTCGGCGGGGTGCGGGCGGCGCTGCGCGTCGCCGAGGCGCACGGCCTGCCGTGCGTCGTCTCCTCGGCGCTGGAGTCCTCGGTGGGCCTCGCCGCCGGCGTCGCGCTGGCCGCGGCACTGCCGGAGCTGCCCTTCGCCTGCGGCCTGGCCACCGGGGCCCTCCTCGGCGGCGACGTGACGAGCGAGCCGCTGCGGCCGGTCGACGGCGTCCTGCCGGTGCGCCCGGTGACCCCCGACCGGCTGGCCGACGTGGCGGCGTCCCCGGAGGTGACCGGGCGCTGGGCCGACCGGCTGGCCGCGGTGCTGGCCGCGTGAACCCCTCCACCGCGCTGGCCCGCGTGCTGGTCGACGAGCTCCTCCGCGGCGGGGTCCGCGACGCCGTCGTCGCGCCCGGCTCGCGCTCGGCGCCGGTCGCCCTGGCGTTCGCCGCGGCCGAGCGCGCCGGCGCCCTGCGGCTGCACGTGCGCATCGACGAGCGGACGGCGTCCTTCCTCGCCCTGGGCCTCGCCCGCGCCTCCGGCCGGCCGGTGCCGGTGCTCACCACCTCCGGGACGGCGACCGCGCACCTGCACGCCGCGGTGCTCGAGGCCGACGTCAGCGGCGTCCCGCTGCTCGCGCTCACCGCCGACCGCCCGCCGGAGCTGCGGTCCACCGGCGCCAACCAGACGATCGAGCAGCCCGGCCTCTACGGCGGCGCGGTGCGCTGGGCCGCCGACGTCGGCGTGCCCGAGGCCGGCCGCGAGGCCGCGCAGAACCGGTACTGGCGCTCGGTGGTGTCCCGGGCGCTGCTCGCGGCCACCGGCACCCTGTCCGGGGACCCCGGACCGGTCCAGCTGAACCTGCCCTTCCGCGACCCGCTGCTGCCCGAGGAGGAGCCCGGTCCGCTGACCGGCCCGTGGGCCGGTCGCGCCGACGGCGCCCCGTGGACCGCCGGTGTCCCCGCGCCCGCCGCGCCCGGTCCGATCGGCGACGGCCCGCGCACCCTCGTGGTCGCCGGCGACGGGCCCGGTGCCGCGGGCCGCGCGTGGGCGGCCGGCGCCGCTGCCGCCGGCTGGCCGGTGGTCGCCGAGCCCAGCGGCGGGGCGTGGACCGGCGACGCCGTCCGCGGCGGGGCGCTGCTGCTCGGCGTGCCCTCCTGGCTCGACGCGCACCGTCCCGACCGGGTCGTGGTGGTCGGCCGGCCCACGCTGTCGCGGCCGGTGTCGGCGCTGCTGGCCGACCCGCGGGTACGGGTGGAGACGGTGACGGCGACCCCGCGGTGGCCCGACGCCGGCCGGTCGAGCGCGCTGGTCGGCCGCGCCGCCCCGCCCGCGGGCCCACCGTCGGACCCCGGCTGGGCCGCGGCCTGGACCGGGGCCGCCGCCCGGGTCGGCGCCGCCGTCGACGCGCTGCTCGACGCCGCGCCGGCCCCCACCGCTGCCCGGCTGGCCCGCGACGTCGTCGCCGCGCTGCCGGCCGGGGCGCTGCTGGTGCTGGGCTCCTCGACGCCGGTGCGCGACGTCGACCGGCTCGCCGTCCCGCGCGGCGACGTCACGGTGCTGGCCAACCGGGGCGTGGCCGGCATCGACGGCACGGTCTCCACCGCGGTCGGGGCGGCGCTGGCCTCCGGCGGCCCCGCGGTGGCCCTGCTGGGCGACCTGACCTTCCTGCACGACCTGCAGGGGCTGCTGACCGGCGAGGGCGAGCCGCGCCCGGACCTGACCCTCGTCGTGCCGGACAACGACGGCGGCGGGATCTTCGCCCAGCTCGAGCCCGGCCGGCCGGCGTACGCGCGCGACTACCGGCGGGTGTTCGGGACGCCGCACGGGCGCGACCTGGCAGCGGTCGCGCAGGCGCTGGGCTGGGCCACCACGCGGGTCACCGCGCCCGGCGAGCTGCCCGACGCCCTGGCGCCGGGCGGGCCGGGAGTGGTCGTCGTCGGCACCGACCAGCGCGCCGAGGCCGACCTCGCCGTCGCCCTCCGCGAGGCCGCGGCCCGCGCTCTCGGCTGAGCCCTCCGGCGCCCGCCCGGGCCGCCCGTCGTCGGCCGGCGCCGGTGTGGTCCTGCTCGCACTGCCCGCCCGGCGGCGTCCGGCGGCGCACCGCGGCGCCTCGCCGCTGACCTGGGCATCCGGGGTGCACCCGGGGGTGGGCAGGGCGCCTCAGATACCCCGCGCGTCCCACCGCTAACGGAATGTGACCGGCGACACAACGACAGTTGCCATGACGATATGTAACGTTTTGGCTGCGCTCGGCCAATCGGAGCGCGGCGCCGGTCCGCCAAACCCTGCCCACCGGTCGCCCACACCAACACCCAGGGCAGGGGTGGGGGAACCACTTCCGGCGCGCGACGGCCTACGGGGGCCTGTCCTGACGCGCGCCTCGGGGTGAAGCCGCGACACCGCGGCCGGGCACCGATCGCCCGAACCCGACAGCTCACCTCGCCGGCGGTGATCGGGAGATCATCACCATGCCCAAGCACCGCGCACCCCGCTACGTCCGCACCAAGAAGGTCATCGCCCGGGCCCCTGTCGTCGCCGGCGCCACCGCCGTCGGCCTCGGCGTCCTGAGCGCCCCCGCCTCCGCCTCCGCCTCCGAGACGCACGACTGGTCCGGTGTGGCCGAGTGCGAGTCCAGCGGCAACTGGAGCATCAACACCGGCAACGGCTACTACGGCGGCCTGCAGTTCAGCCAGTCCACCTGGGCCGGCTTCGGCGGCACCGAGCTCGCCGCGCGCGCCGACCTCGCCACCCCCGCCGAGCAGGTCCAGATCGCCGAGCGCGTCCTGGCCGGCCAGGGCATCGGCGCCTGGCCGCACTGCGGCGCGTTCCTGGCCGACGGCACCACCGCGGCCGCCGCCGAGGCGCCCGCCCCGGCCGCCACGGCCCCCGCCGAGGTCCCCGCTGCGGCTCCCGCCGAGCAGCCCGCCCCGGCCGACGACGCCACCGAGGACTACACGGTCCGCTGGGGCGACACCGTCAAGAAGATCGCCGACGCCCACCAGCAGAGCTGGCGCGAGCTGTACCAGCGCAACGTCGACGTCATCGGCGGCGACCCGAACCGGATCTACCCGGGCCAGGTGCTCGCCGTCAGCGGTGCGGCCCCCGCCGCCGAGGCCCCCGCGGCCGCCGCTCCGGCCCCGGCCGCCACCGCCGGCGAGTCCGCCCCGGCCGCCGAGGTCGCGCCGATCGCCGCGGCCGCGCCGCAGGTCGCGAACGCCATCGCCACCATCACCAACACCGCCGGCGCCGTGAAGCCGGTCGCCCAGGCCGCCGCCGACGTCGTCGTCAGCAACGTGCCGGGCGCCGCCGACATCACCATCGGCGGCACGCGGGGCAGCGCCGTCGACCCGAACGGGCACCCCTCGGGCCTGGCGCTGGACTACATGGTCATGTCCGACGCCGCCCTCGGCGACGCGATCGCCCAGTACCACATCGACCACTGGGACGAGCTCGGCGTGGAGTACGTGATCTGGCAGCAGCGGATCCTGACCTCGCCCGATGGCGCGTGGAAGGCGATGGAGGACCGCGGCAGCGTGACCGCGAACCACTTCGACCACGTGCACGTGAACTACGCGGGCTGACCTCCCGCCACCCCCGACGAGGGCCCCGGCCGCTGCCCAGCGGCCGGGGCTCTCGTCGTCCCGGTCAGCGGCCGAGGGCGGCCCAGTACGCCAGGTACGACCGGTGCAGCCAGCCGTCGACCCAGGCGCGGTCGGGCCGGGCGGGTACCGCCGGACTGTCGCGCAGTGCGGCCAGCCGCGCCTCGGCGTCGTCGACGGCCGCGACCACCTCGGCCAGCGGCACCTCGCCCCGGCGGACCCGGCGCAGGTACGCGCGGTCGGGCTCGGGCACCGGCAGCGTGATCCGGCCGGTGGTCAGCAGCTCCACGCCCTGCAGGCCCAGCCGCAGCGCGTGCATCGCGTACTTCACGTCGAAGCCGTGCGCGGCGACGAGCTCGGGCCGGTTCGGATGCGCGCCGGCCTGCCCGGTCATCGCCGCCCGCTGGCCCCGCAGGTAACCGAGGAACCGGTCGGCGGCCACGCGGGAGACGAACCGGTCGGCGTGCGCCACCAGCTCCGCGCCCGCGGCGTCGCGGACCACGACCTCCTCGTCGGGGACGAACAGCAGCAGCAGGACCGTCGGGTTGCCGCCCAGGGCCAGCCGGGCCCACTTGCGGGCCGAGTAGACGACGACGTCGACGTCGCCGGCGCCCGACCGGTTGGCCAGCCCGCCGGGCCGGTCCCACGCGGTGTGCCGGTGGTACTGCTCGAAGGGCACGGTCTCGGTCGTCGCCAGGCCTGCGGGCACCCGGGCGGTGCCGGTGACGTACTCCGGCGGCTCCAGGCAGACGCCCATCTCGTCGCGGTCGTCCTGGCCGGCCACGGACGTGCCGTGCACGCCCGACCCGACCTGAGCGCGCAGGACCGTGCCCCGCTCGGCGATCTCCCTGGCGACGGCCGAGGCGTGCGGGTGGTCGAAGGGCGGGGGGAGCGAGCGGTCGCCGGGGACCAGGGGGACGGCGGGCACCGGCACACCCAACCAGCCCGGAGCCGGCCCGCCGACCGGTTTCACCCGGGCCGTCGCCAGACCAGCGCGTAGCGCCAGAGAACCAGCCGACGCACCCGGACACCGGGCAGGACCGCGGCCGCCCGTCGTCGGACCTCGTGCAGCGTCAGCTCCGGGTCGCGCACCGGCATGCCCGGCGTCCCCGGGTCCCGCCGGCCCCGGAGCAGCCGGACCAGCCCGATCCCGCGGGCGAGCACGGCGGCGAGCACCTCGACCGGCAGCTCGCGCGGCAGGTCGGGACGGGCCAGGGCCACGGCGGCCAGCACGCCACCGGGCCGCACCGCCGCCGACAGCACCCGCAGCGCCGGCTCCAGGGGCCCGTGGTGCAGCGCCGACACGCTGACGACGGCGTCGTAGCCGCCCGACGGCAGATCCAGGTCGAGCACGTCGGCCTCCACAACCCGGACGTTCCCCGGCACCCGCGCGCGGGCCTTAGCCACCATCTGCGGCGAGCGGTCGACGGCGTCCACGGAGTCCGCCCGCCCCGCCAGGACGGCGGCCAGCCCGCCGGCACCGCACCCCACCTCGAGCACCCGGAGGCAGGGGTCGGGGAGCTCGCGCAGCAGCAGGGGCCAGTAGTGGGCGTTGTGATCCCAGGACGGGACCGCCCGCATCAGTCCTCCAGGGCGGCCTGGAAGGCGGCGAACTTCGACTGCGTCTCGGCCAGCTCGGCCGCGGGGTCGGAGCCCGCGACGATGCCGCAGCCGGCGAACAGCCGGGCGGTGCACGGGTCGTCCTCGACGAGCTGGGCGCACCGCAGCGCCAGGCCGAACTCGCCGTCGCCGCGGGCGTCGAGCCAGCCGACCGGCCCGGCGTAGCGGCCGCGGTCCATGCCCTCGAGCTCGGCGATCACCGCGGTGGCCACGTCGGGCGGCGTGCCGCCCACCGCGGCGGTCGGGTGCACGGCGTCGACCAGCTCGAGCAGCCCGGCCCGGCCGCCCGGCCCCGAGCGGCGCTGGGTGCCGGTGACGTCGGTGGCCAGGTGCCGCACGTTCGGCAGGGTCAGCAGCGCCGGCTCCTCGGGGACCGCCAGCGCTGTGCAGTACGGGTCGAGCGCCCGCACCAGCGAGTCGACGGCGAGGGCGTGCTCGGCGCGGTCCTTCTCGCTCGCCAGCAGGGCCGCCGCGAGCCGCTCGTCGTCGGCACCCGCGCCCCGGGGGGCGGTGCCGGCGAGCACCCGGGCCGACAGCCGGCGGCCGGTGCGGCGCAGCAGCAGCTCCGGGGTGGCGCCGAGCAGCCCGTCGACCGCGAAGGTCCAGCAGTCGGGGAAGCGCGCGGCCAGCCGGTCGAGCAGCCGGCGGGCGTCGAGCGGCACGTCGGCGGTGACCAGCAGGTCGCGCGCGAGGACGACCTTGGCCAGGTCGCCGTCGCCGATGCGCCGGACCGCCGCGGCCACCGCGCCGCACCACGACGCGGGGTCCAGCGCGCCGTCGGCGTAGCGCAGCCGGGTGGGAGCGGGCGGCAGCGCGGCGGGGTCGCCGGCCAGCACGTCGCGGGGATCGACGTCGCCGGCGGTGGTGAGCCAGGCGGTGCCGTCCCGACGGCCGACGACGACCTCGGGGACGACGAACACCGACGTCTCGCGGGCCGGGTCGAACGCGACGCTGGCGAACACGACCGGCCCCGAGCCGGGGACGCCGACCGCGTCGTCGACGGGGAGGGCGGCGCTGCGGTCGGCCCACCAGGCGGCGGCCTCGGCCAGCGCCCCGGGGCCGCTCACCTCCAGCCGGTCGGCCTCGCCCCAGCCGACCAGCCCCTCGCCGCGGCGCACCCACGACAGGGCGCCGTCAGGGGGCAGCAGGCGCAGCAGGTCGGGGGAGTCGGGCAGCTCCACGGTGACGACCGCGGGCGCGGCGGCGTCCGGGGAGGTCACCGCCGCGGCTGTCACGCTCCCCAGCGTAGGCAGCCCGGTAGCGTCGGCGCCGTGGCGGACCGGCGAGACAGCGCACACCCCGCCGGGCACCGGGCCGGACTGGACAAGCAGCCGCACGAGGTCGCGGCGATGTTCGACGGCGTCGCGCGCCGGTACGACCTCACCAACACCGTGCTCTCCGGCGGCCGCGACGCCGCCTGGCGGCGGGCCACCCGCGAGGCGCTGGGGGCCCGGCCGGGCGACGTCGTCGTCGACGTCGCGGCGGGCACCGCGGTGTCCACCGTCGAGCTGGCCGCCGGCGGCGTGCACGCGATCGCCTGCGACTTCTCCCAGGGCATGCTCCGCGCCGGCGCCGCCCGGCCGGTGCCGAAGATCGCCGGCGACGCGATGGCGCTGCCGCTGGCCGACGCCAGCGTCGACGGGCTGGTGATCTCCTTCGGGCTGCGCAACGTGGCCGACCCCGACGCCGCGCTGCGCGAGTTCGCCCGGGTGGTCCGCCCGGGCGGCCGGCTCGTCGTCTGCGAGTTCTCCAGCCCCACCTGGCGGCCGTTCCGCACCGTCTACACCGAGTACCTGATGCGCGCGCTGCCGCGGATCGCGCGCGCGGTGAGCTCCAACCCCGACGCCTACGTGTACCTCGCCGAGTCGATCCGCGCCTGGCCCGACCAGCCGGCGCTGGCTGCGCGGATCCAGGCCGCCGGGTGGGCCGACGTCGAGTGGCGCGACCTGACCGGCGGGATCGTCGCGCTGCACCGCGCACGGCGCCCGTAGCACCCCTCGACGGCGGTAGCGTGACCCATGACGACACCGATGCCCGAGCCGCCCGGCCCCTCGCCGTCGCCGGTCGACCCGATCTCCCCGCCGTCGCCGGCCCCGCTGCCGCAGCCGAGCCCCACCGACCCGACCGCGCCGCCGCCGACCGGCCCGCAGCCGGTCTGACCCGGTCCGCGCGGTGGACGGGCCGCCGTTCACCGACCGGCGCGACGCCGGCCGGCAGCTCGCCGCGCGCCTGACCGACCCCGGCCGCGACCCCGCCGTGCCGCTCGGGCCCGACGCGCTGGTCCTGGGCCTGCCCCGGGGCGGGGTGGTCGTCGCCGCCGAGGTCGCCGCCGGGCTCGGTGCGGAGCTCGACGTCGTCGCCGTCCGCAAGCTCGGGGTGCCCGGCCGCCCGGAGCTGGCCATGGGTGCGGTCGCCGCGGTGGGGGATGCGGTGCAGAGCGTCGGCGTCGAGGCGGTCCTCGCCCGGGTCGACGTCGACGGCGACGCCGCCGCCGAGGTCCGCCGCGCCGAGCTCGCCGAGCTGGCGCGCCGCCGGGAGGCCTACCGCGCCGACCGCCCGCCCCCGGCCCTCGCCGGCCGCACCGTGGTCCTCGTCGACGACGGCCTGGCCACCGGCGCCACCATGCGCGCGGCGCTGGCCGCCGTCCGCAGCGCCGGGCCGGCCGCCGTCGTCGTCGCGGTGCCCGTCGGCCCGCCCGCGCTGTGCGCCGAGCTGGCGGCCGGCACCGGTGCCGACGAGGTCGTCTGCCTGGTCACGCCGCAGCCGTTCGGCGCGGTGGGCCGCTGGTACGCCGACTTCGGCCAGACAACCGACGAGGAGGTGCGGGCGGCCCTGGGCCCGGCATAGGAAGCGGTGCGCACGTTCCCCGGCCCCGGACGTGCGGATAGCTTCCGGTGCCTGGGGTCGACGCCGGCCGCAGCGGGAGCACCGAGGGGGCCAGCGCGTGACGAGTCCGACCGCCGGGGGCAGCGCCGACGTCGTCGTGGTGGGTGCCGGGCCCGCGGGGTCGGCCGCCGCCTGGACGCTGGCCACCGCCGGGCTCGACGTCGTCGTGCTGGAGAAGGCCCGCTTCCCGCGGGAGAAGGTCTGCGGCGACGGGCTCACGCCGCGCGCGGTCAAGGCGCTCGACGACATGGGCGTGGACACCTCGCCGGCGGGCGGCTGGGTCCGGCACCGGGGCCTGCGCGTGTTCGGCGGCGGTCAGGTGGTCGAGGTCGACTGGCCGCGGCTGTCCTCCTGGCCCGACTTCGGCCTCATCCGGGCGCGCCGGGACCTCGACCCGGTGCTGGCCGAGCACGCCGTCGCCGCCGGTGCCCGCCTCGAGCAGGAGGTCACCGTCACCGACCCGCTGCTCGACGACGCCGGCCGCGTCGCGGGCGTGCACGCCCAGGCCGACCCCGGCCGCGAGCCGGTCACCTGGCGCGCGCCGCTGGTGGTCTCCGCCGAGGGCCTGTCCGGCCGGCTGGCCAAGGCGATCGGGCTGACCCGCCGCGAGGACCGCCCGCTCGGCGTCGCCGTGCGCCGCTACGTCGAGACCCCGCGCGGTGAGGACCCCTACCTCGACATCTCCTTCGACCTGTCCGCCGAGGGCCCCACCGCCGACTCGATGCCCGGCTACGGGTGGTCCTTCGGCATGGGCGACGGCACCGCCAACGTCGGCTTCGGCCTGCTCGACACCCGACGCGGCGGGGAGACCGCCCCCCGCACCGTGCTGCGCCGCTGGCTGGCCACGCTGCCGCCGGAGTGGCAGCTGGGGGAGGAGCACGCGGTCACCCCGCTGCGCGGCGCCGGCCTGCCGATGGCGCTCAACCGCGGACCGGCCTACACCCGCGGGCTGCTGCTGGCCGGCGACACCGCCGGGGTGGTCAACCCGTTCAACGGCGAGGGCATCAGCTACGCGCTCGAGACCGGCCGGATGGCCGCCGAGACCGCGGTCGAGGCGCTGGCCGCCCCCGAGGGGCCGGCCCGCGAGGCGGTGCTGCGCCGCTACCCGCGCCGGCTGCAGGAGGTCTACGGCCGCCACCACCGCCTCGGCACGGCCTTCCTCGCGCTGCTCGACCGCCCGGGCCTCGTCCGCTTCGCCACCGCGCACGGCCTCAAGCGCCCGGCGATGGTCAACGCGGCGCTGCGGCTCATGGGCAACCTCTCCGACGGCCGCGACGGCGACCGCTTCGACCGCACGATCGCGCTGCTGACCCGCCTGACGCCCGCCGTCTGACCGCGCGGCGGGCCGGTCCGTGACCGGACCGTGACCGCCGGAAGTGAACTCACTCACCCCCCGTGCTTCCGATCCCGAGTCCCGCGGCATAGGCTCGTGGCACCGCGTTTGTGAACTTTTTCACAAGCGCACGAGCACGTGAGGGGAGGCGCCGGTGCTCTCGACCTATGTCCCGATCGTGGGCCTGTTCGCGCTGGCTGCGGCCTTCGCGCTGTTCTCGGTGGCGGTCGCGCCGTTCGTCGGCCCGCGCCGCTACAACCGGGCCAAGCTCGAGGCCTACGAGTGCGGCATCGAGCCGGTCGACCAGCCGCTGCACGGCGGCCGGTTCCCGGTGAAGTACTACCTGACGGCGATGCTCTTCATCGTCTTCGACATCGAGATCGTCTTCCTCTACCCGTGGGCCGTCGCCAACGACGCGCTCGGCGTCTTCGGCCTGGTCGAGATGATCGTGTTCATCGGCACCGTCTTCCTCGCCTACGCCTACGTCTGGCGGCGCGGCGGCCTCGAGTGGGACTGACGAGCACCACCCCCACGCAGACGACAGCGGGAACGACGACGACGGCAGGGAGCTGACATGGGTCTCGAGGAGAAGCTGCCCAGCGGCTTCCTGCTGACCTCGGTCGAGAAGCTGGTCAACTGGACGCGGAAGTCCTCGCTGTGGCCGGCCACCTTCGGCCTGGCCTGCTGCGCCATCGAGATGATGGCCACCGGCGCCGGCCGCTACGACCTCGCCCGCTTCGGCATGGAGGTCTTCCGCGCCTCCCCGCGCCAGGCCGACCTGATGATCGTCGCCGGGCGGGTGAGCCAGAAGATGGCGCCGGTCCTGCGGCAGATCTACGACCAGATGCCCGAGCCGCGGTGGGTGCTCGCCATGGGCGTGTGCGCCAGCTCCGGCGGGATGTTCAACAACTACGCGGTGGTGCAGGGCGTCGACCACGTCGTCCCCGTGGACATGTACCTGCCCGGCTGCCCGCCGCGGCCGGAGATGCTGATGGACGCGATCCTCAAGCTGCACCACAAGATCCAGCACGAGCCGCTCGGGGAGCGGCGCGCCCGCCAGCTCGAGCGCGACCGCGCCGAGGGCCGCGCCCGCGACCTGCTGGTCGAGATGCCCTCCACCGTGCGGGTGGACAAGGAGGCGCGGCGCGCCTACGAGGAGGCGGCGGCCGCCGGCCGCACCGGCCAGTTCCTCATCGAGCGGCGCGGCGGGCACGTGATCGAGCCGGAGAAGACCCGGTGACCGGCCCCGGTGACCGCTCCGGCCGCGACGAGGCGGCCGAGGGCGCGTACGCGGCGAGCGGCGGCTTCCGCAAGGGCGCGTTCGGCGTCTCCGGCAGCGGCGACACCTCCGGCTTCGGCGGGCTGGTGCGGGTCGAGCCGGGGGGCGCGGTGGCGCTGCACTCCACCGAGCGCCCCTACGGCGGCTGGTTCGACGAGGTGACCGACGCGCTCACCGAGGCGGTCGGCGAGGCCACCTACGCCGCCGCGGTGCGGCGGGTGCTGGTCGACCGCGGCGAGATCACCTACTTCGTCGCCCGCGAGCACCTGCTCACCCTCGTGCGGGCGCTGCGCGACGACGACGCGCTGCGCTTCGAGCTGTGCAGCAGCGTCTCCGGCGTCGACTACCTCGACAGCGGCGGCCCGGCCGCCGGTCCCGGCCGGCCGCGGCTGCACGTCGTCTACCACCTGACCTCGATGACCTTCCGGCGGCGGATCCGCCTGGAGGTCGCCGTGACGGCCGAGGACCCGCACGTGCCGTCGGTGGCGCCGGTCTACCCGACGGCGGACTGGCACGAGCGGGAGACCTACGACATGTTCGGCGTCGTCTTCGACGGGCACCCGGCGCTGACCCGGATCCTCATGCCCGACGACTGGGACGGCCACCCCCAGCGCAAGGACTACCCGCTCGGCGGCGTGCCCGTGGAGTACCACGGCGCCGCGATCCCGCCGCCCGACACCCGACGGGCCTACCGATGAGCACCACGTACGACCCCTACGCGGGGTCCCGCCAGACCACCGAGGGCCGCGTCTACACCGTCACCGGTGGGGACTGGGACCAGACGCTCGGCGTCGACCTCTCCGGCGAGGAGCGGCTCGTCGTCAACATGGGGCCCCAGCACCCCTCGACGCACGGCGTCCTCCGCCTGGTCCTCGACCTGGAGGGCGAGACGGTGACCAAGGCGCGGGTGGTCATCGGCTACCTCCACACCGGCATCGAGAAGAACGTCGAGTACCGCAACTGGGTGCAGGGCACGACGTTCGTGACGCGGATGGACTACCTGTCCCCGCTGTACAACGAGGCCGGCTACTGCATGGCCGTCGAGAAGCTCCTCGGCATCGAGGTGCCACAGCGGGCCCAGACCATCCGCGTGCTGGTCATGGAGATCAACCGGATCGCCTCCCACCTGGTGGGCCTGGCCACCGGCGGGATGGAGCTCGGCGCGCTCACCGGCATGACCAACGGCTTCCGCGAGCGCGAGCTGTGCCTCGACCTGCTCGAGGAGATCACCGGGCTGCGGATGAACCACGCCTACATCCGGCCCGGCGGGGTGGCGCAGGACCTGCCGCCCGGCGTCGAGGGGTCGATCCGCGAGTGGCTCGCCGTCATGCCCGAGCGGCTGGCCGGCTACCACAAGCTGCTCACCGGCCAGCCGATCTGGCAGCGGCGGCTCAAGGACGTCGGCTACCTCGACGTGACCGGGTGCGTGGCCCTCGGCGTCACCGGCCCCGTGCTGCGCGCCGCGGGACTGCCGTGGGACCTGCGCAAGGTCGAGCCCTACCTCGGCTACGAGACCTACGACTTCGAGGTGCCCACCGCCGACACCTCCGACGCGTGGGGCCGCTACCTGGTGCGCATGGCCGAGATGTTCGAGTCGCTCAAGATCGTCGAGCAGGCGCTCGACCGGCTCGAGCCCGGCCCGGTCATGGTCGAGGACCGCAAGATCGCCTGGCCGGCGCAGCTGTCGATCGGTGCCGACGGGATGGGCAACTCCCTCGAGCACGTCCGGCACATCATGGGCACCTCGATGGAGGCCCTGATCCACCACTTCAAGCTGGTCACCGAGGGCTTCCGGGTGCCGGCCGGGCAGGTGTACGTGCCGGTCGAGTCACCGCGCGGGGAGCTCGGCTACCACGTGGTCAGCGACGGCAGCACCCGGCCGTGGCGCGTCCACGTGCGCGACCCCAGCTTCGTCAACCTGCAGGCCACGGCGGCCATGAGCGAGGGCGGCATGATCGCCGACGTCATCGCCGCCATCGCCTCGATCGACCCGGTGATGGGGGGTGTCGACCGGTGAGTTCCCTGCCCGGATCGGCGGAGGGTGCGGCGACGACGGGGCTGGTCGACAGCCCCGTCGAGCCGGCCCCGGCCGACCTGCCGCCGCTGCCCGAGCAGGCCCGGCTCGAGGCGCGGGAGATCATGGCCCGCTACCCGCAGCCGCGCTCGGCGCTGTTGCCGATGCTGCACCTGGTGCAGAGCTACCAGGGGTACGTCAGCCCCGAGGGCATCGCGCTGTGCGCCGAGGAGCTCGGGCTGACCCGCGCGGAGGTCGGCGCGGTCGCGACCTTCTACACGATGTACAAGCGCCGCCCGACCGGCCGGCACGTCGTCAGTGTCTGCACCAACACGCTGTGCGCCGTCCTCGGCGGGCAGCGGATCATGGACGCGCTCTCCGCCGACCTCGGCGTCCACCACGACGAGACCGCGGCCGACGGCTCGGTCACCCTCGAGCACGCCGAGTGCCTGGCCGCCTGCGACTACGCGCCGGTGGTCACCGTCGACTACGAGTTCTACGACCAGCAGGACGTCGAGAGCGCCCGCGCGCTGGTCGCCGCGCTGCGCCGGGGCGAGAAGCCGCACCCCACCCGCGGCGCCCCGCTCACCGACTTCCGCGGCGTCTCCCGGCAGCTCGCGGGCCTGTCCCAGCACGCCGACGCCGGGGCCGCGCGCGCCGCCGTCGACGCCGAGGGGCAGTGGGGCCCGACGCTGGCCGGCGTCCGGCTGGCCGCCGAGCGCGGCGAGGCCGCCCCGCCGATGGACGGCCCCGAGCCGCAGCCCGCCGACGCCGGCGCACCCGCCGCCACTGTCGCGCCGGACGGCGACTCCGGGCAGACGCCGGAGAAGGAGGCCGCGGACGCCCGCGTCGCCGCGGCCGACACCCCCGCCGAGCGGGCCGGCGCCGCCGAGACCCACCCCGACCGCGGGACCGAGTACGGCCGGGCGACCCCCGGCGGCTCCCGTCCCACCCCCGACACCCCCGCGGGCACCGAGCCGGGCACCTCCGGCCAGGGCCCGACCTCCTCGGGGTCGCCCAGCCCGAATCCACCCGGCACCCGGGAGGCCTGACCCGTGCCCCTCACCCCCGTCCTCACCTCGCGCTGGGGCGCCGACCAGCCGTGGCGGCTGGCCACCTACGAGTCCCTCGACGGCTACGCCGCGCTGCGCACCGCCCTGACCATGCAGCCCGACGAGCTGGTCTCGCTGGTCAAGGAGTCGGGCCTGCGCGGCCGCGGCGGCGCCGGGTTCCCCACCGGCATGAAGTGGAGCTTCATCCCGCAGCCCAAGCCGGGGGAGACGCCCACCGGCCCGGCCGCGATGCCCAAGTACCTCGTGGTCAACGCCGACGAGGGGGAGCCGGGCACCTGCAAGGACCTCCCGCTGATGATGACCGACCCGCACTCGCTGATCGAGGGCGTGATCATCTCCGCGTACGCGATCCGCTGCCGGTTCGCCGTCATCTACGTCCGCGGCGAGGCGGTGCACGCCCACCGCCGGCTGGTGTCGGCCGTCGAGGAGGCCTACGCGGCCGGGTACCTCGGCACCGACGTCCTCGGCTCGGGCTGGGACCTCGAGCTGGTCGTGCACGCCGGCGCCGGGGCCTACATCTGCGGCGAGGAGACGGCACTGCTCGACTCGCTCGAGGGCTACCGCGGCCAGCCGCGGCTCAAGCCGCCGTTCCCGGCCGTCGCCGGGCTCTACGGCGCCCCGACCGTCATCAACAACGTCGAGACGCTGGCCACCGTGCCGTTCGTCGTCCGCGGCGGCGCCGAGTGGTTCAAGCAGTTCGGGCCGGAGAAGTCACCGGGCCCCAAGATCTACTCGCTCTCCGGCCGGGTGGTGCGCCCGGGCCAGTACGAGGCCCCCATGGGCACCACCATGCGCGAGCTGCTGGAGATGGCCGGCGGCGTGCGCCCGGGTCACGAGCTCAAGTTCTGGACGCCGGGCGGCTCCTCGACGCCGTACTTCACCGCCGAGCACCTCGACGTGCCGCTCGACTTCGACTCCGTGGCCGCGGCCGGCTCCATGCTCGGCACCACCGCGCTCATGGTGTTCGACGAGACCGACTCGATCGTCGAGGCCACGCTGCGGTTCACCGAGTTCTACGCCCACGAGAGCTGCGGCAAGTGCACCCCGTGCCGCGAGGGCACCTACTGGCTGGTGCAGGTGCTGCAGCGGCTGGTCGACGGCCGGGGCACCGCCGCCGACCTCGACCTGCTCACCGACACCTGCGACAACATCCTCGGCCGGTCGTTCTGCGCGCTCGGCGACGGCGCGACCAGCTGCATCACCAGCTCGCTCAAGTACTTCCGCGACGACTACGTCGCCCTGCTGCCGCCCGAGGAGCGCGCCCGGCTGGGCCGCTCCCTGCGCCTCGAGCCCGTCGGAGTCGCCTCGTGACGTTGACCCCGGTCAGCCCGGAGCCCGCGGCGGCGGTGCCGCCGGGCGCCCCCGGACCGCACACCCCGCCCGACGCCGTCCACTGCACCATCGACGGCTTCGACGTCGCCGTGCCGAAGGGGACGCTGATCATCCGGGCCGCCGAGATGATCGGCGTGCAGATCCCGCGGTTCTGCGACCACCCGCTGCTCGAGCCCGTCGGCGCCTGCCGGCAGTGCCTGGTCGAGGTGGAGGGCCAGCGCAAGCCGGTGGCCTCCTGCACCATGCCGGTCACCGAGGGCATGGCGGTGAAGACGCAGCTGACCAGCGCGGTCGCCGACAAGGCGCAGCAGGGCACGATGGAGCTGCTGCTGATCAACCACCCGCTGGACTGCCCGGTCTGCGACAAGGGCGGCGAGTGCCCGCTGCAGAACCAGGCGATGAGCAACGGCCGCGCCGAGTCCCGCTTCGTCGACGTCAAGCGGACCTACCCCAAGCCGCTGCCGATCAGCACCGAGATCCTGCTCGACCGGGAGCGCTGCGTGCTCTGCGCCCGGTGCACCCGCTTCTCCCAGCAGGTGGCCGGCGACCCGTTCATCGAGCTGTTCGAGCGGGGCGCGCTCGAGCAGGTCGCCGTCGCCGAGGACGAGCCGTTCTCCTCCTACTTCTCCGGCAACACCACGCAGATCTGCCCGGTGGGCGCGCTCACCAGCGCGCAGTACCGGTTCCGCTCGCGGCCCTTCGACCTGCGCAGCGAGCCCTCGGTGTGCGAGCACTGCGCCTCGGGCTGCTCGATGCGCACCGACTACCGGCGCGGCAAGGTCATGCGCCGGCTGGCGGGGGAGGACCCCGCGGTCAACGAGGAGTGGACCTGCGACAAGGGCCGCTTCGCCTTCCGCTACGCCGCCACCAACGACCGGCTGACCACGCCGCTGGTCCGGCGCGACGGGGTGCTCGAGCCGGCGTCGTGGCCGGAGGCGTGGGAGGCCGCCGCCGAGGGGCTGCGCGCCGCGCGCGCCGCCGGCGGGGTCGGCGTCCTGCCCGGGGGCCGGCTCACCGTCGAGGACGCCTACGCCTACGCGAAGTTCGCCCGGGTGGCGCTGCGCACCCACGACGTCGACGCCCGGGCCCGCGCGCACTCCGCCGAGGAGCAGGCCTTCCTCGCCGCGCACGTCGCCGGCACCGGCCCCGGCTCCGGCGCGGTCACCTACGACGACCTCGCCGCCGCCCCCGCCGTGCTGCTGGCCGGGTTCGAGCCGGAGGAGGAGTCGCCGATCGTCTTCCTCCGCCTGCGCAAGGCCGTGCGCAAGGGCACGCTGCGCGTGTTCGACCTCGCGCCGTTCGCCACCCGCGCGGCGCACAAGCTCCAGGCCACCGTGCTGGTCACCCGACCCGGCGACGAGGCCCGCGCGCTGGCCGCGCTGGCCGAGGGCAGCTGGGGCGGCCCGGCGGTCGAGGCGCTGCGGCAGCCCGGCGCGGTGGTCCTGGTCGGCGAGCGCCTGGCCGAGGTGCCCGGAGCGTTCAGCGCGGCGGTCGCCCTGGCCCGCGCCGCCGGCGCCCGCGTGGCGTGGGTGCCGCGACGGGCCGGCGAGCGGGGCGCGGTGGAGGCCGGCGCGCTGCCCGGGCTGCTGCCCGGCGGCCGGCCGGTCGACGACCCCGTCGCCCGCGCCGAGGTGGCCACCGTCTGGGGCGTCGACCCCGTCGACCTGCCGGCCACGCCGGGGCGGGACACCACCGGCATCCTCACCGCGGTCCGCGACGGACGGCTGGCCGGCCTGGTGGTCGGCGGCGTCGACCCCGCCGACCTGCCCGACCCCGCGCTGGCCGGGGCCGCGCTGGCCGCGGCGGCGTTCGTCGTCAGCCTCGAGCAGCGGCCCAGCGCCGTCACCGAGCACGCCGACGTCGTCCTGCCGGTCGCCGCCGCTCCGGAGAAGGCGGGCAGCTACCTCGACTGGGAGGGCCGGGTCCGCCCGTTCGACGCCACGCTGCACGGCACCGGGCAGCTGCCCGACGGCCGCGTCCTGCACGGCCTGGCCGAGTACCTCGACGTCGACCTGCGGCTGCCCGAGCCCGGGGCCGCCCGCGCCGAGCTCGCCGCCCTCGGGCTCGCCGGCGCCCGCGCCGACGGCGCCGACCTCGACGTGCCCCCGGCCGTCGTCCCCGAGCCCGGCGACGGCGAGGCGCTGCTGGCCTCCTGGCGGCAGCTGCTCGACGTCGGCACCCTGCAGCGTGACGAGCCCGAGCTCGCCGGCACCGCCCGCCCGCCGGTGGCCCGGCTGTCCCCCGACGCCGCGGCGCGCCTCGGCCTGGCCGAGGGCGACCCGCTCACCGTCACCGGCCCCACCGGGTCGGTGACCCTGCCGGTGTGCCTCACCCCGATGCCCGACGACGTCGTGTGGCTGCCGATGCGCTCCCCGGGCAGCGAGGTCCGCACCGGCCTCGGCACCGGTCCCGGCGGCGTCGTCCGGCTCAGCGGTCCCCGCCACGGCGCCGTCGCCTCCGGCGCGGGAGGGATCGCCTGATGCTGCTCGCCGCACCCGACCAGCCGACGCTCGAGGACTTCGGGCACGACGTCTGGTGGATCGTCCTCGTCAAGATCGTCGGCGTCTTCGTCGTGCTCGTGTTGATGACGCTGTTCGCGATCGTCTTCGAGCGCAAGGTCGTCGCCCGCATGCAGCAGCGCTCGGGCCCCAACCGGGTGGGCCCGCGCGGGTCGCTGCAGAGCCTCGCCGACGGGCTGAAGCTGGCGTTCAAGGAAGACATCATGCCGGCGCTCGCGGACAAGCCGGTCTACTTCCTGGCCCCGGTCATCTCCGCCGTCCCGGCGTTCCTGGCCTTCTCCGTCATCCCGCTGGGCCCGACGGTGAGCATCTTCGGCGAGCGCACCCCGCTGCAGCTCACCGACGCCCCCATCGGCGTGCTCGTCGTGCTGGCCTGCTCGGCGATGGGCGTCTACGGCATCGTGCTGGCCGGCTGGGCGTCGGGCTCGACCTACCCGCTGCTGGGCGGGCTGCGCAGCGCCGCGCAGATGGTCAGCTACGAGATCGCGATGGGCCTGTCGATCGTCGCGGTGTTCCTCTACGCCGGGACGATGTCGACCTCGGAGATCGTCGCCGCCCAGGCCGACGGCCCGCAGCTGTCCTTCTTCGGTCTGGAGTTCACCGGCCCGGGCTGGTTCTCGATCCTGCTGCCGGTCAGCTTCGTCATCTACGCGATCGCCGTCGTCGGGGAGACCAACCGGGCGCCCTTCGACCTCCCCGAGGCCGAGAGCGAGCTGGTCGGCGGCTTCCACACCGAGTACACGTCGCTGAAGTTCGCGCTGTTCTTCCTCGCCGAGTACATCAACATGGTCACCGTCTCCGCGCTGGCCGCGACGCTGTTCCTCGGCGGCTGGCGGGCCCCGTGGCCGCTGTCGATCTGGGACGGCGCCAACTCCGGCTGGTGGCCGCTGCTGTGGTTCGTCCTCAAGGTGGTCGCGGCGCTGTTCGTGTTCATCTGGCTGCGCGGCACGCTGCCCCGGCTGCGCTACGACCAGTTCATGCGCTTCGGCTGGAAGGTCCTCGTGCCGACGGCGCTGGTCTGGATCCTCGCCGTCGCCACGATGCGCACCGTCTCCCGCGAGACCGACCTGTCCACCGGCCAGGTCGCGGTCTTCGTCGGCGTGCCGATCGCGCTGCTGGTCCTGCTCGGCCTGTCGCTGGCCAGCCGGGCGAGCAACCGCGACACCCGGCTCATGGCCGCCGAGGCGGCCGCCGGCGAGGTGCACGCCGTCGACCCCGATCCCGACCCCGAGGTGCTGCCCCCGGCCGGACCGCGGCGCCGCCCGGCGCAGCGCACCGGTCCCGCCCGCGCCGAGGGCGGTTTCCCGGTGCCGCCGATGGACCTCACCGTGCCCCCCTCGCCGCGGCTGCGCCGTGCCGAGCGGGTCGCCGAGCCGGTGGGCGCGGGCCGCCCCGAGGGCGGCGTGGTGAGCACCGGACGCCGTGGCGCCGGCAGCTCGACGGGCAGCACCGCCACCAGCGCACAGGAGGACTCCGATGTCTGAGCGGACCCCCGCGGGGGCCACCCCGGCCCGGCGCGGCGGCGGTGAGGTCGAGCGGGCCGGCCGCGACGCCGGCACGCCCGCGCCCCGCCGCAGCCTGCTGCCGGCGCCCGGTCAGGGCTTCGGCGTCACCTTCGGCCAGATGTTCAAGAAGGTGACCACCGAGCAGTACCCGGAGACCCCCAAGGTCACCAAGCCGCGCTACCACGGCCGGCACGTGCTCAACCGGCACCCCGACGGGCTGGAGAAGTGCGTCGGCTGCGAGCTGTGCGCCTGGGCCTGCCCGGCCGACGCGATCTACGTCGAGGGCGGGGACAACACCGAGGACGCCCGCTACTCGCCCGGTGAGCGCTACGGCGCCGTCTACCAGATCAACTACCTGCGCTGCATCTTCTGCGGGCTGTGCATCGAGGCGTGCCCGACCCGCTCGCTGACGATGAGCAACGACTTCGAGCTGGCCGACGACGACCGGCGCGACCTGATCTACACCAAGGAGCAGCTCATGGCGCCGCTCCTGCCCGGCATGGAGGCCCCGCCGCACCCGATGCGGCTGGGCGACGACGAGAAGGCGTACTACGTCCGCGAGCCCCAGCAGGGTTCCCCCGCGGAGCCGGTCACGGTGGAGCGGGCATGACCGACGTCGCCATCGGCACCGGCGAGGCCGTCGTCTTCTGGATCCTGGGGCCGGTCGCGCTCGCCGGCGCGCTCGGGATGGTGTTCAGCCGCAACGCCGTGCACTCGGCGCTGTGGCTGGTCACCACCATGCTGTCGCTGGGCGTCTTCTACGTCGTCCAGTCGGCGCCGTTCCTCGGCGCGGTGCAGATCATCGTCTACACCGGCGCGATCATGATCCTGTTCCTGTTCGTGCTGATGCTGGTCGGCCGGGACTCCTCCGACTCGGTCGTGGAGACGCTGCGCGGGCAGCGGGTCGCGGCGACCGTGCTCGGCGTCGGCTTCGCCGGCCTGGTCGGGGCCGGCATTGCCCGTGCCACCCAGGAGACCGGGGTCGAGGGCCTCGGCGACGCGGGCGGCACCGGCAACATCGAGACGATCGCCGAGGTGCTGTTCACCCGGTACCTGCTGGCCTTCGAGGTGACCAGCGCGCTGCTGATCACCGCCGCCGTGGGCGCGATGGTGCTGGCCCACGTCGAGCGCGAGCCCGGCAGCCGGCAGACGCAGAAGGAGCTCTCGCGGGCCCGGTTCCTCACCGACCGGCCGCAGACCCTGCCCGGCCCCGGCGTCTTCGCGCGGGCCAACTCCGTGGCCACCGGCGCGCTGCTGCCCGACGGCCGCACCGCCGAGGACAGCCTGGCCACCGGCATCGAGCCCCGGGAGGTCGAGCAGATGCCCCGTCCCACCGGCCGCGCCCAGCTGGGCAGCCCCGACGCCGCCCTCGGCACGACGGACGACCCGCGATGACCGTCACGCACTACCTGGTGCTCGCGGCGATCCTGTTCACCATCGGGGCGGTCGGCGTGCTGGTGCGGCGCAACGCGATCGTCGTGTTCATGTGCATCGAGCTGATGCTCAACTCGGTGAACCTGACCCTGGTCACCTTCGCCCGGGCCACCGGCACCATCGACGGCCAGATCATGGCGTTCTTCGTCATGGTCGTCGCCGCGGCCGAGGTCGTCGTCGGCCTGGCCATCATCATGTCGATCTACCGGACCCGCCGGTCGGCGTCGGTCGACGACGCCAACCTGCTCAAGTACTGACGGGAGCCGGCACACCTGATGGACACCGTCGCGGCCGAGGGCCTGCTGTCCGCATCCTGGCTGGTGATCGCCCTGCCGCTGCTCGGCGCGGCGGTGCTGCTGCTGGGCGGCCGGCGCACCGACGCCTGGGGCCACCTGCTGGGGACGGCGACCGTCGTCGCCGCGTTCGTCCTCGCCCTGCTGTGCACCGTGCAACTGGCCGGCGTCGAGGGGCACGCGGTCGATGTCGAGCTGTTCACCTTCGTCGCCACCGGGTCGCTCGACGTCGGCGCCGGGCTGCTCCTCGACCCGCTGTCGGCGACCTTCATGCTCCTGATCACCGGCGTGGGCGGGCTCATCCACGTCTACTCGATCGGCTACATGGCGCACGACCCGCGGCGGCGCCGGTTCTTCGCCTACCTCAACCTGTTCGTCGCGGCGATGCTGCTGCTCGTCCTCGGCGACAACTACGTGGCCCTCTACGTCGGCTGGGAGGGCGTGGGCCTGGCCTCCTACCTGCTCATCGCCTTCTGGCACGAGCGCCCGGCGGCGGCGACCGCCGCGAAGAAGGCGTTCGTCATGAACCGCGTCGGCGACGTCGGCCTGGCCCTGGCGATCTTCGTCATGTTCGCCCAGCTCGGCACCGTCTCCTACGAGGGCGTCTTCGGCGGGGTGGGGGCACTGGCCGGCGGCACGCTGACGGCGCTGGGCCTGCTCCTGCTGCTCGGCGCGTGCGGCAAGTCCGGCCAGTTCCCCCTGCAGGCGTGGCTGCCCGACGCCATGGAGGGCCCGACGCCGGTCTCGGCGCTCATCCACGCCGCGACGATGGTGACCGCCGGCGTGTACCTCATCGCCCGCTCCGCGCCGATCTACGACCTCACGCCCACCGCCCGCGGCGTCGTGCTGGCCGTCGGCGCGATCACGCTGCTCTACGGCGCGATCGTGGGCTGCGCGTACGACGACATCAAGAAGGTGCTCGCGTACTCCACGGTCAGCCAGATCGGCTACATGTTCCTGGCCGTGGGGCTCGGCCCGGTCGGCTACGCCGCGGCGATCGCCCACCTGCTCACGCACGGCTTCTTCAAGGCCGGGCTGTTCCTCGGCGCCGGGTCGGTCATGCACGCGATGGGCGACGAGGTCGACATGCGCCGCTTCGGCGGGCTGGCCCGCAAGCTGCCGGTCACCTTCGTGACCTTCGGCCTGGGCTACCTCGCGCTCATCGGGTTCCCGTTCCTGTCCGGCTACTGGACGAAGGACGCGATCATCGAGGCCGCGCTCGACCGCGGCGACTGGGCGGGCTGGCTGCTCGGCGGCGTGGCCGTCCTCGGCGCCGGGCTGACCGCCTTCTACATGACCCGCCTGATGCTCATGACCTTCTTCGGCCGGCCGCGGTGGACCGAGGGTCAGCACCCGCACGAGTCGCCGCCGGTCATGACCGCGCCGATGGTGGTGCTGGCCGTCGGCTCGGTGGCCGCCGGGTTCCTGCTGGTGCAGGTCTTCCCGCTCGACACCTGGCTGGAGCCGGTGTTCGGCGTCCCCGAGGAGGCCGAGCACGTGGTCGCCCCGGCCGTCGTCGGGCTCGTCGTCACCGCCGTCATGGCCCTCGGGGTGCTGGCCGCGTGGCTGTTCGTGGGCCGCCGCGAGGTGCCCGTGGTCGCGCCGGCCCGGGTCTCGCCGGTGGTCCGCGCGGCGCGGCGGGCGCTCTACGCCGACACGGTCAACGAGTCGCTGTTCATGCGGCCGGGCCAGTGGCTGACCCGCGCGCTGGTGTGGGTGGACAACCGCGGCGTCGACGGCGCCGTCAACGGCCTGGCCGCCACGCTCGGCGGGTCCTCGTCGCGGCTGGGCCGGACGCAGACCGGCTTCGTGCGCTCCTACGCGCTCGGGATGCTCGGCGGCGCGGTCGTGGTGGCCGGGGCGCTGCTGGCGGTGACGGCGGGATGACCGGACGGGCCCGGCTGCGGACGACGGAGAACGGAGGGGCGACGGCGTGAGCGACTCCCTGCTGCTCGTGGCGATGGTCGTGGTGCCCGCGGTGGGCGCGGCGGTCGTCGCCGGGCTGCCCCGCGAGCGCACCCCGCTGGCCCGGCAGGTCGCCCTCGGCGTCAGCCTCGTCGTGCTGGTGCTCGCGGTGCTGGCCACCGTCGCCTTCGACCCCGACGGCGACCGGTTCCAGCTGACCAGCTCCGTGCCGTGGATCCCCGGCTTCGGGGTCGACTTCGCCCTCGGCGTCGACGGCATCGCGCTGGTGATGCTGCTGCTGGTCGGCGTCCTGGTGCCGGTGGTCGTGCTCGCCTCGTGGGACGACACCCCGCCGGCGCGGCGGTCGATGCGGACGTTCTTCGCCTGGCTGCTGCTGCTCGAGGCGTGCATGGTCGGCGTCTTCGCCGCCACCGACGTCTTCCTGTTCTACGTCTTCTTCGAGGCGATGCTGGTCCCGATGTACTTCATCGTGGGCAGCTTCGGCGGCCCGCGCCGGCAGTACGCCGCGGTGAAGTTCTTCCTCTACAGCCTGGTCGGCGGCCTGGTGATGCTCGCCGCCGTCATCGGGCTGTACGTGGTCAGCGCGTCGGCGGGGGAGGGCACGTTCGCCTTCGAGTCGCTGCGGCAGCTGGAGATCGACCCCGACGTGCAGCGCCTGCTGTTCCTCGGCTTCTTCGTCGCCTTCGCCATCAAGGCGCCGCTGGTGCCGCTGCACACCTGGCTGCCCGACGCCGGTGCCGAGGCGCCGATCGGCGGCGCGGTGCTGCTCGTCGGCGTGCTCGACAAGGTCGGCACCTTCGGGTTCCTGCGCTACTGCCTGCCGCTGTTCCCCGACGCCTCCCGCGACTTCGCCCCGCTGGTCCTCGTCCTCGCCGTCGCCGGGGTGCTCTACGCCGCGCTGCTGGCCATGGGGCAGAACGACATGAAGCGGCTGGTCAGCTACACCTCGATCGCGCACTTCGGGTTCATCGCGCTGGGCGTCTTCGCGTTCACCACCGAGGCCGCCACCGGCGCGGTGCTGTACATGGTCAACCACGGCATCGCCACGGGGCTGCTGTTCATCGTCGTCGGGATGCTCATCGCCCGCGGTGGCTCCCGGCTGGTCGGCGACTACGGCGGCGTGGCCAGCCGCGCGCCCAAGCTCGCCGGGGTCTTCCTCATCGCCGGGCTCGCGTCGCTGGCGCTGCCGGGCACCAACAGCTTCGTCAGCGAGTTCCTCGTGCTCATCGGGTCGTTCCCGACCCGGCCGGTGTTCACCGTCCTGGCCACCGTCGGGATCATCCTGGCCGCGCTCTACGTGCTGCTGCTCTACCAACGCACGATGCACGGCCCGCCGCGCGGCGTGCTGTTCCCCGCCGACCCCGCCACCGCCGACAGCTCCGCGGCCGGGGAGCCGGTGCCGGCCGGCGGGCACGGGGCCACGGCGGCGTCGGCCACCGCGACGGGGACGGCCACAGGGACGGCCACGGCCACAGGGACGGCGACGGCGACGCTCACCGAGGCGCCGCCCGCCCGCGCCACGACGCTGCTGCACGACCTCACCCGCCGCGAGACGGTCGTCGTCGCCCCGCTGGTGGCGCTGGTCCTCGTGTTCGGCTTCTACCCGCAGCCGCTGGTCCGGCTGATCGAGCCGGCCGTCGCGGCCACGATGAGCGACGTCGGCGCCGACCCGGCCGGGACCACCCCCGCCACCACCGAGGGGACCGACCGATGACGATCGAGGCGCCCGACCTGTCGCTGGCCGCCCTCGCCCCGCTGCTGTTCGTCTTCGGCGCGGCGTGCATCGGCGTGCTGGTCGAGGCGTTCGGCCCGCGCGATCGCCGCCACCCGGTGCAGGTCGCCGTGGCGCTGGTCGGCACCCTCGGCGGGCTGGTCAGCACGGTGCTGCTCGCCGGCACCCGCGAGGTCACCGCCGGCGGCGCGCTCGCCGTCGACGGCGCCGGGCTGTTCCTGCAGGCCACCATCGCCGGCCTCGGCGCGCTGTCCCTCCTGCTGTTCGCCGAGCGCAACCTCGACCCCGCCCGCTCGGCGTTCGTCGTCTCCGCCGCGGTGCCGGCCGGCAGCGTCCGCGACCGCGAGCTGCTCACCGTGCCGCGGGTGCAGACCGAGGTCTACCCGCTGGCCACCTTCGCCATCGGCGGCATGATGCTCTTCGTCACCGCCAACGACCTGCTGGTGATGTTCGTGGCGCTGGAGGTGCTCAGCCTCCCGCTCTACCTGATCAGCGGCCTGGCCCGCCGGCGGCGGCTGCTGTCGCAGGAGGCGGCGGTCAAGTACTTCCTGCTCGGGTCGTTCGCCTCCGCGTTCTTCCTCTACGGCCTCGCGCTGGTCTACGGCGCCACCGGCACCGTGCGGCTGGCCGGGGTGCGCGAGGCGGTCGCGGGCGCGGAGGGCGGCACGCTGGTCGTCCTCGGCCTGGCACTGCTGGTCGTGGGCCTGCTGTTCAAGGCCAGCGTCGCGCCGTTCCACACCTGGACGCCCGACGTCTACCAGGGCGCGCCCACCCCGGTGACGGCGTTCATGGCCGCCTGCACCAAGGTCGCGGCGTTCGGCGCCATCCTGCGGCTGCTCTACGTCGCCTTCGGCACCGAGGAGTGGACCTGGCGACCGCTGGTCTACGGCGTCGCCATCGTCTCCATGGTCGTCGGCGCGGTGCTGGGCCTGACCCAGACCGACCTCAAGCGGATGCTCGCCTACTCCTCGGTGGCGCACGCCGGGTTCCTGCTCACCGGCGTCCTCGGCCTGCCGGCCACCGGCGACGCCGCCGGGTCGGGCCTGCCCGCGGTGATGTTCTACCTGCTCGCCTACGGGCTGACGACGCTCGGCGCGTTCGCCGTCCTCACCCTGGTGCGCAGCGGCGACGGCGAGGCCACCCACCTGTCGCAGTGGGCCGGGCTGGCGCAGCGCTCGCCGCTGACCGCCGCGGTGATGAGCCTGTTCCTGCTCGCCCTCGCCGGGATCCCGCTCACCAGCGGCTTCACCGGCAAGTTCGCCGTCTTCCGGGCCGCCATCGAGGACGGCGCCTGGCCGCTGGCCCTGGTGGCGCTGCTGGCCAGCGCGGTGGCGGCGTTCTTCTACCTGCGGGTCATCGTGCTCATGTACTTCTCCGAGCCCGCGGTCGACGGCCCGACCGTCGGCGTGCCCGGACTGCCCACGACGATCGTGCTCGCGGTGACGGCGGCGGCCACCCTGGTGCTGGGCATCGTGCCCGGGGCGGTGCTCGGTCTGGCCGATCGGGCGGCTATCTTCGTCGGTTGATGACCGGACCCCGTGCCGCCGTCGACGGGAGCGCCCCGGCCGAGGTCTGGCACCGCATCGCCACCCCCGCGTCCACGATGGGGCCCTGGCTCCCCCCGGGGTCCCTCGGGGACTCCCTCGCCGAGGGCCTCGCCCGCGTGGAGGCGACCCTCGCCGCCGCGGTGACCAGCGAGCACCCCTTCGTCTCCGAGGCCGCCGGTCACCTCATGGCCGCCGGGGGCAAGCGGTTCCGGCCGATGCTGGCGCTGCTCGCCGCGCACCTCGGGGACGCGCGGGCACCCGAGGTGGTGCGGGCCGCCGTCGTCTGCGAGCTCACCCACCTGGCCACGCTGTACCACGACGACGTCATGGACGAGGCCGACGTGCGCCGCGGGGCGCAGAGCGCCAACAGCCGCTGGACCAACAGCGTCGCGATCCTGACCGGCGACTTCCTCTTCGCCCGCGCCTCGGACCTGCTCGCCGACCTCGGCCCCGAGGCGGTGCGGATCCAGGCGCGCACCTTCGAGCGGCTGGTCACCGGGCAGATCCGGGAGACCGTCGGCGCCCGGCAGGGTGAGGACCGGGTGGCGCACTACCTCGAGGTGCTCGCCGACAAGACCGGCTCGCTGGTGGCCACCTCCGCCCGCTTCGGGGCCTCCTTCGCCGGCGTCGACACCGCCCTCGTCGAGGCGCTGACCCGCTTCGGCGAGGAGGTCGGCGTCGCCTTCCAGCTCTCCGACGACCTGCTCGACATCGTCACCGACGGCGCCTCCGGCAAGTCCCCGGGCACCGACCTGCGCGAGGGCATCGCCACCCTGCCGGCGCTGATCGCCCTGGCCGGCGACGACCCCGCCGACGCCCGGCTGCGCGAGCTGGTCTCCCGCCCGCTGTCCGACGACGGCGAGCACGCGGAGGCGCTGACGCTGCTGCGCGGCTCCGCGGCGCTCGAGCGCGCCGGCGAGGTGCTGCGGGAGTACGCCGACCGGGCGCGCGCGTCGCTGTCGGGGGTGCCGGCGGGCGAGGTGCGCGACGCCCTGTCGGCGCTGTGCGACTACGTGGTCACCCGAACCAGCTAGCGGAACGGCGCCGTCCCCGCTGCTCGGGGATGCTCGGCGGGGTGAGGTCCGTCCCCGTCCTGCTCCTGGCCGCCGCGCTCGTGCTGACCGGCTGCTCCGCCGCCGGGACCGGCGACCTCCCCGGCGCGCAGGAGGACGAGTCGACGGCTTCCCCGCCCGGGGTCAGCGCCCCGGGCGGCCTGCCCGCGCTGCGGGTGGAGACCGTCCTCGACGGGCTCGACCACCCCTGGGACGTCGCCCGCGCCCCCGACGGGACGCTTCTGGTCGACGAGCGCGGCGGCCGGCTGACCGCCGTCGCGCCCGACGGCACCGCGCGCGAGCTCGACGCCGACCTCGCCGACCTCTTCGCCGAGGGCGAGACCGGCCTGATGGGCCTGGTGCTCAGCCCCGCGTTCGCCGAGGACCGCCGCTTCTACACCTGCCAGGGGGTCGAGGAGGACGGCGGCGCCGAGATCCAGGTGATCGCCTGGACGGTGGACGAGGACTGGACCGCGGCCACCCGCGTCGCCGACCCGCTGCTCGGCGACATCCCGGTCAACGAGGACTCCGGCCGGCACGGCGGCTGCCGGGTGCGCTTCGACCCCTCCGGGGCGCTGCTCGTGGGCACCGGCGACAACGCCGTCGGCAGCCACCCGCGGGACCTCGGCTCCCTGGCGGGCAAGGTGCTGCGCATCGACCCGGCCACCGGCGGCCCGGCGCCCGGCAACCCCTTCGCCGACGCCGCCGACCCCGACACCCGGCTGGTGCTGTCCTCGGGCCACCGCAACGTGCAGGGCATCGCCGTCCGGCCGGGCAGCGGGCAGGTCCTCACCGTCGAGCAGGGGCCCGACCGCGACGACGAGGTGAACCTGTCGGTGCCGGGCGGCGACTACGGCTGGGACCCCGACGGCGCCGGCGGGCGCTACGACGAGAGCGTCCCGATGACCGACCCCGCGATCCCCGGCGCCGTCCCGGCGGTCTGGTCCTCCGGCGACCCCACCATCGCCACCAGCGGCGCGGACGTCGTCAGCGGCCCGCAGTGGGGCGGCTACGACGGCGTGCTGCTCGTCGGCGTGCTGAAGGACACCGGCGTGCTGGCGCTGCGGCTCGACGACGCCGGCCGGCTGGTCGAGCAGTTCCGCGTGCCCGAGCTCGAGGACACCCTCGGGCGGGTGCGCTCACCGGTGTACGGCGCCGACGGCGCGCTGTACCTCACCACCGACGACGGCGGGGGCGAGGACCGCCTGCTGCGCGTCACGCCCGAGCCCCGGTGACGGTCCTGCTGGTCACCGGCGCCCAGGCGTCGGGCAAGTCGACGGTCGGGCGGCTGGTGGCCGGCCGGGCGCCCCGGGGTGTCTTCCTCGACGGCGACACCTTCTGGCAGGCGGTGGTCTCCGGCCGCGCGGACATGACCGGGGACCCGACGCCGGAGGCGCTCGAGCAGCTGCACCTGCGGTACCGCGCACTGGGGCGGGCCGCCGGGGTCTACGCGGCCGCGGGCTTCCGCACCGTCGTGGCCGACAACGTCTACGGCGCGGACCTGCAGGTCCTCCGCGACGCCGTCGCCCCGCTGCGCCTGCTGACCGTGGCCCTGACGCCGGCACCGGAGGCGGTGGTGGCCCGCGAGCGCGGCCGGGGGTCGGGTGCCTACGCGGCCTGGTCGGGGTCCGGGGCGCAGCTGCTCGACGCGGTGCGCACCTTCGACGCGTGGGTGCGGGCGACGCCGGCCGACCTGTTCCACGACTCGACCGGCGAGACCCCCGAGCAGACGGCGACCGCCGTGCTCGCCTGGGCGCTGCGGGCCCGGTAGCTCAGCCCAGCCGCCGGTCGCGCACGCGGTCGGGCACCGCGACCCCCTCCGGGAGCAGCGGGTCGGGCTCGGGCTCGCCGAGGACGGTCCGCACCGGCAGCACGCCGCCCCAGACCGGCGCCGCGAGGTCGCGCTCGTCCTCGCCGGGCGGGCCGGTGCGCACCTTGACGCTGGCCTCGGTGAGGTCGAGCGCCAGCAGCGCCGTGGCCGCCAGCTCCTTGCGGTCGGGCCGCCGGGTGGCCGCCCAGGAGCCCGGCGCCAGGTGCTCGGTGAGCACCTCCAGCCCGAGCAGCCGCTCGCCGGGGTCGATCACCACCCGGGCGGTCCCGTGGACGACGGCGCAGCGGTAGTTCATCGAGTGGTGGAACGCCGAGCGGGCGTAGACGACGCCGTCGACGTGCGTGACCGTGAAGCACACCGGCGCCCCGGCGCCCGCGGCCCGCAGCGTCGCCGCGCCGGTCGAACCGTGCAGGTAGAGGGTGTCGCCGTGCCGGCCGTAGCCGGTGGGCAGCACGACCGGCGCACCGCCGAGGACGATGCCCAGGTGGCCGACCAGCCCGGCGTCGAGGACGGCGTGGAGCTCGGCGCGGTCGGTGCGGGCCCGGGCCGAGCCCCGGCGGACGGTGCTGCGGTCGGTGGGGGAGAGCGGCGGTGCGGTGTCCACGGCGCCAGCCTGCCGGGCTCCGGTGGCCTGCCGGAAGGGCCAGTACGCTGCCGTTCCACCAGGCCACTCGGGACCGGAGGACGCCGCGTGCACGTGCCACCCGTCGTGCTGGAACGGGGCTCGGACCGCCCGCTGGCCACCCAGCTGGCCGACGCCCTGCGCGCCGCCGCCGCGGGCGGTGTCCTGCGCCCCGGCGACCGGCTGCCCTCGACCCGGGAGCTCGCCGCCGCCCTGCGGGTGAGCCGCACCGTCACCGCCGCGGCCTACGACCAGCTGGTGGCCGAGGGCTGGGCCGCCGGCCGCCGCGGCGCGGGCACCTTCGTGGTCGGCGCCGCACCCTCCGCACCGGCGCCCCGGGAGGCCGGCACCCGGGCGCTCGACCGCCACGCGCCGGCGGTCGACCTGCGCGCGGGCTCGCCCTGCCTGGAGGTGCTCGACCGGGCCGCGTGGCGGCGGGCCTGGCGCGCCGCCGGCGACACCCCGCCCGACGCCCTCCCCGACCCGGCGGGCGACCCCGCCTTCCAGGCCGCGGTCGCCGGGCACCTGCTCCGGCACCGCGGGCTGCCGGTCGAGCCCCCGGCGGTGCTGGCGACCGCGGGCACGTCCGCGGCGGTGGCGGAGGTGGCCCGGTTCCTGCCGCCGGGCAGTCGCGTCGGCGTCGAGGACCCCGGCTACCAGCGGGCGGCGGAGGCGCTCCGGGCGGCCGGCGTCGAGGTGGTGCCCTGCCGGGTCGACGACGACGGGCTGGTCGTCGACGCGGTGCCGGACGGGCTGGCCGCCGTCTACTGCACGCCGGCCCACCAGTGGCCGCTCGGGCGGCGGATGCCCGCGGCGCGGCGGGTCGCGCTGGTCGCCCGGGCCCGCGCCGAGGGCTGGTGGGTGCTCGAGGACGACTACGACGGCGAGCTGCGCTACGACGTCGCCCCGCTGCCGCTGCTGGCCGCGCTCGGCCCCGACGTCGTCGTGCACCTCGGCACGAGCAGCAAGGTCCTGAGCCCGACCCTGGGCGTCGGGTGGCTGGTGGCGCCCGCGGCGCTGCGGGCGGACCTGCTCGACCGGCGGACGGCGACCGGCACCCGGCCCGCGCGGGCGGGGCAGCGCGTGCTCGCCGCGATGGCCGCCTCCGGCGACCTGTCCCGGCACCTGCGGCGGCTGCGCCGGGAGCTGGCCGAGCGTCGCGAGCAGGTGACCGCGGCGCTCGGGCGGGCCGGCGTGCCCGTGGCGGGGGACCCGGCCGGGGCGCACGTGCTCGTCCCGCTGCCGGACGCGGTCACCGAGGCGGCCGTCGTCGCTCGGGCTGCCGCGCGGGGCCTCGCCGTCGACGGCCTGGCCCGGCACCGCACCGGGCCGGGACCGCACCGGCCGGCGGCCGGGCTGGTGCTCGGCTTCGCCGCCCCCTCCCGCGCCGAGCTGCTCCGGTCGCTGCCGGTGCTCACCCACGTCCTCCGGGACGCGACCGGCCCGCCACCCCGACGGGGTGGCGGGCCGGGTGGGAGCGGCTGACTACGCCGACACGGTCCAGGTGTCGTTGCCGGCCAGCAGCGCCTCGAGGTCACCGGGGCCCTGCGTCCGGGCCTCCTCGAGCTGGTCGAGCATCATCCGGTCGTAGGTCGGCTTGCTGACCGAGCGGAAGACGCCCATCGGCGTGTAGCGCAGGTCCTGGCTGGACAGCCGCGACAGCGCGAACGCGTAGGACGGGTCCTCCCGCGTGGCGTCGTGCACGACGATCTCGCTCGCGTCGACCTGGTTGGTCTCGGCGATCCGCAGGCCCCCGAACTCGTCGCGGACCACGCACGAGGCGCCGTCCGGACCGAACACCAGGGGCTCGCCGTGGCGCAGCGGGATCGTCCACGTCGGGCCGGTCGCCGGGTCCTTGAGCAGGTCGAAGGCACCGTCGTTGAAGATGTTGCAGTTCTGGTAGATCTCCACCAGCGCGGTGCCGCGGTGCTCGGCTGCCTGCCGCAGCACCTCGGTGAGGCCCTTGCGGTCGGAGTCCATCGCCCGGCCCACGAACGTCGCGTCGGCGCCGAGGGCCAGCGACACCGGGTTGAACGGGTGGTCCAGCGACCCCATCGGCGTGGACTTGGTGACCTTGCCGACCTCGGACGTGGGGGAGTACTGGCCCTTGGTCAGCCCGTAGATCCGGTTGTTGAACAGCAGGATCGTCATGTCCACGTTGCGGCGCAGCGCGTGGATCAGGTGGTTGCCGCCGATCGACAGCGCGTCTCCGTCGCCGGTGACGACCCACACCGACAGGTCCGGCCGGGAGGCGGCCAGGCCGGTGGCGATCGCCGGGGCGCGGCCGTGGATCGAGTGCATCCCGTAGGTGTTCATGTAGTACGGGAAGCGCGAGGAGCAGCCGATGCCCGAGACGATGACCATGTCCTCGCGGGCGATCCCGAGGGAGGGCAGGAAGCTCTGGACGGCGTTGAGGATGACGTAGTCACCGCAGCCGGGGCACCAGCGCACCTCCTGGTCGGTCTTCATGTCCTTGGCCTTGAGGGCGGTCTGCTTCTCGCCCTGGCTGGCGACCGAGTCGGCGACGGCCTGCTGGATGCGGGCGTCGATCGGCGCCCCCGGCATGCCGAGGTCGTGCACGTGGGGGGAGGTGGTCACTTGGTGCCTCCGGTGGTGGAGTCGATGACGTCCTGCACGACCGCGGCGAGCTCGGCGGCCCGGAAGGGCAGCCCGCGCACCTGGGTGTGGCTCTGGACGTCGACGAGGTACTTCGCGCGGAGCAGCAGCGCGAGCTGCCCCATGTTCATCTCCGGGCAGACCACCCGGTCGTACCGGCCCAGCACCTCGCCGAGGTCGGCCGGCATCGGGCTGACGTGCCGCAGGTGGATCTGGGCGACCGAACGGCCGGAGCGGCGGATCCGCCGGCAGGCCGCGCCGATCGGCCCGTAGGTCGAGCCCCAGCCGATCACCGCCACCCGCGCGTCGCCGTCGGGGTCGTCGACGTCGGTGGGCGGGATGTCGGCGGCGATGCCGTCGACCTTGGCCTGCCGCAGCCGGGTCATCAGGTCGTGGTTGGCCGGGTCGTAGGAGATGTTGCCGCTCCGGTCGGCCTTCTCCAGCCCGCCGATGCGGTGCTGCATGCCCGCGGTGCCGGGGACCGCCCACGGGCGGGCCAGCGTCTCGGGGTCGCGCAGGTACGGCAGGAACTCCGGCGTCCCGTCGGCGGCCGCGCCGTTGGGCTCGGTGGCGAACTCCACCCGCAGGTCGGGCAGCTCGTCGACGGCAGGGATGGCCCACGGCTCGGCGCCGTTGGCCAGGTACCCGTCGGAGAGCAGCATGACCGGCGTCCGGTACTTCAGCGCGATCCGCGCCGCCTCGAGCGCGGCGTCGAAGCAGTCGCCGGGGGAGCGCGGTGCGATCACCGGCAGCGGGGCCTCGCCGTTGCGCCCGAACATGGCCTGCAGCAGGTCCGACTGCTCGGTCTTGGTCGGCAGGCCGGTCGAGGGCCCGCCGCGCTGCACGTCGACGACGACCAGCGGCAGCTCGGTCATCACGGCCAGGCCCAGCGCCTCGGACTTCAGCGAGACGCCGGGGCCCGACGTCGTCGTGACGCCGAGCGCGCCGCCGAACGAGGCGCCCAGCGCCGCACCGATGCCGGCGATCTCGTCCTCGGCCTGGAAGGTCCGCACGCCGAACGCCTTGTGCCGCGACAGCTCGTGGAGGATGTCCGACGCCGGGGTGATCGGGTAGGCACCGAGGAACACCGGCAGGCCCGAGCGCTGCCCGGCGGCGACCAGCCCGAGGGCCAGCGCCTGGTTGCCGGAGATGTTGCGGTAGCGGCCCGGCGGCATCGGGGCGGGCTTGATCTCGTAGGAGACCGCGAAGGCCTCCGTCGTCTCGCCGTAGTTGTAGCCGGCGCGGAAGGCGGCGATGTTGGCCGCGGCGATCTCGGGCTTGCGGCGGAACTGCCGCTCGAGGAAGCGGACGGTGCCCTCGGTGGGCCGGTGGTACATCCAGCTCAGCAGGCCGAGGGTGAACATGTTCTTGCTGCGCTCGGCCTCCTTCTTGCCGAGGCCGGAGTCGGCCAGCGCCTCGAGCGTCATGGAGGTCAGCGGGACGGCGACGACCTGCCAGCCGTCGAGCGAGCCGTCCTCGAGCGGGTTGGTGGCGTAGCCGACCTTCGCCAGGTTGCGCGGGGTGAACTCGTCGCTGTCGGCGATGACCAGCCCGCCGCCGGGCAGGTCGGCGAGGTTGGCCTTGAGCGCCGCGGGGTTCATCGCCACGAGGACGTCCGGGGCGTCACCCGGCGTCATGATGTCGTGGTCGGCGAAGTGGAGCTGGAAGGAGCTGACGCCGGGCAGGGTCCCCGTCGGCGCGCGGATCTCGGCGGGGAAGTTGGGCAGCGTCGACAGGTCGTTGCCGAAGGACGCGGTCTCGCTGGTGAAGCGGTTGCCGGTCAGCTGCATGCCGTCACCCGAGTCGCCGGCCAGCCGGATCACGACCCGGTCGAGCTCGACGACGCTCTTGACGAGCCCACCGGGGGCCGAGCTGCCGGGCGTGGTGGTCGGTTCGAGAGCAGTCATCAGGCGTGGTACCTCCAGCGGCCGAGGTTACGTGGCGGCGTGCCGGCCGAACCGTGACGCGGATCACGGACGGTAGCCGGTGGGCCCGGCGGGGCGGGGTCTCTCCAGCGCAACCCCTCGCGCGCGGCCGCCATTCCGGACGCCGCCGTCCGTGACCGGGGTCGCAGCCGGGGCCGGGGAACGGCGGTTCCCGCCGCTCCGTTCACGAGGGGTGCGGCGCTGGGGCAACGGGGTGCGGACGGCCCTCCTGCTGGGGCTGATGGCCGGCGTCGTGCTCGCCGCGGGGGGCCTGCTGGCCGGCCGCGCGGGGCTCGCTGTCGCGCTCGTGGTCGCCCTCGGGGTGAACGGGTGGGCCTGGTACCGCTCCGACCGGCTGGCGCTGCGGGCCATGCGTGCCTTCCCGGTCACCGAGACGCAGGCGCCCGGCCTGTACGCGATGGTGCGCGAGCTGGCCACCCAGGCGCGCCGGCCCATGCCGCGGCTCTACGTCAGCCCCACCGACCAGCCCAACGCCTTCGCCACCGGGCGCACCCCGCGCCGGGCCGCGGTGTGCTGCACGCAGGGCGTGCTCGAGCTGCTCGACCGCCGGCAGCTGCGCGCGGTGCTCGCCCACGAGCTCTCGCACGTCTACAACCGCGACGTCCTGCTGGGGTCGGTCGCCGGCGCGCTGGCCGCCGTCGTGACCTACCTGGCGCACGTGGCCACGTTCAGCACGCTGTTCGGCGGCCGCGACGACGAGCGCGAGGGCGGCGGCCTGCTCGGCACGCTGCTGCTCGTGCTGCTCGGCCCGCTGGCCGCCGGCCTGGTGCGGCTCGCGGTCAGCCGCAGCCGGGAGTACGAGGCCGACGCCGACGGCGCCCGGCTCTGCGGCGACCCGCAGGCCCTGGCCGGTGCCCTGCGCCGGATCGCGGCGGGCACCGAGGCCCGGCCGCTGCCCCCCGACGACCGGCTCGTGGCGCAGGGCCACCTGATGATCGCCGCACCGTTCCGCCCGGCCGGCCTGGCGGCGCTGTTCGCCACCCACCCGCCGATGGCCGAGCGCATCGCCCGGCTGGAGCGGATGGCCCGGGAGGGCTGACCGGCGCGCCCTCAGGACCCGGCGTCCACCCGGCTCAGAAGGCCGCGTCCATCTGGGCGATCAGCGTCGGGCCGTCCCAGGTCGGCGGCGGCATGATCCGCCGGATGGTCAGCAGCGGCCGGTCCGGGTCCTGGGCGTCGCCCAGCTGGAAGGCCGCCCGGTAGCCGGCGGCCGCCACGTGGTCCACGGCCTCCTGCGACCAGACGCCGTACGGGTAGGCCAGCAGGTCCACGGGGTGGCCGAGGATGCCGCCGAGCTGCGCCCGCGGCTCGTCGACCTGCACCCGCCACTGGTCGCCGCCGAGCCGGTCCATCCGCTGGTGGTCGTAGGAGTGCGCCCCGATGGTCATGCCCGCGCGGTCGAGGTCGCGCAGGTCGTCCTCGCTGAGCCAGCCCTCGGCGCCGAGCACCATCGTCTGCGGGAAGAAGGTCCCCACGAAGCCGAAGCGGACCAGCTCGGGGAGGGCGACGGCGTGGTGGGAGCCCCAGCCGTCGTCGAAGGTCAGCAGGACGGGCCTGGCCGGCAGCGGGGTGCCGAACTCGAGGTGGTCGACGAGCGCCGTGCCGCTGACCGGGGTGTACCCACCGTCGCGCAGGGCCTGCAGCTGGGCGGTCAGCACCGACGGCGGCGTGATCATGCTGCGGGCCACCTCGCCGTCGGTCGGGACGTGGTCGCGCAGGTTGTGGAAGCACAGCACCGGCACCGTCGAGCGGGCCAGGACCTCCTGTGGCGTGCCCGGGGTCGGTGGCGGAGTGGTGGTCGGCGGCGACGGGGGCTCGGTGGTGGTGGGTGCCGCCGTGGTGGTCGGGGCGGCCGAGGTCGTGCCCGGCTCCGTCGTCCCGGCCGACCGGGTGAACGACGCGGGTCCGCGGGAGCAGCCGGCCAGCGCGGCGGCGGCCGCGGCGGCCAGGAACTGGCGTCTGCGCACGCATCGAGGGTCCTGCGCTCACGGTCCGTGACACAAGACCCCGCGGCAGAAAACGGCCGGTCCCGTCCCGCCACCGGGAGCGGAGCTCCGCCGGGCCTCCCGCGCCCGGGCGGGCGGGCCCGCCGCTCAGGCGTCCCGGCGACCGGGGGCTCGCGGCGACGACGCGCGCTCGGCGTCGGCTCCGTGCACGCTCGCGCTGCGGCGGGGAGGACCTCCGTACCAGTCCAGGCAGACCATCGTGGCGTCGTCGCGGAGGTCGCCGTCGGTCGCTCGGAGCACCGCCGCGCCGAGCGCCTGCACGACCTCCCGGGGGTGCAGGTCCACCGTGTCGCGGAGGGCTGCCGCGACGTCGAGGACGGCGGCGTTGCGTTCCTGCATGCCGTCGGTGAGGAAGATGATCCGGTCGCGCGGTTCGAGGGGGAAGCGCTGCACCCGGTACGACCGGCCCGGCACGACCCCGAACGGTGGCTCGATCCCGAGTGCGATGTCCTGGACCCGGCCCCCGCGCACGAGGAGGGGGAAGGGGTGTCCGGCGTTCACGATCGCCGCGGTGCCCTCGGCGAGGTCCACCCGGAGGAGCTGGCCCGTGACGAACTCGCCGGGGGTGGCGTTGATCTCCAGGGCGCGGTTCGCGTAGTCGGCCTGGCTGCCCAGGTCGAGGCCCCGGCGACGGGTGTTGCGCAGTGCTCCGACCAGCACGGTGGCCAGGAGGGCGGCCCCGACCTCGTGGCCCACGGCGTCGGTGATCGACAGGTGCAGGGCGTCCTTGTTGAGGGTGAAGTCGAAGGTGTCGCCCCCGACCGAGGCGGCGGGTTCCAGCCAGCCCGCGAGGGAGAACTGTCCTGCCTCGCACGTGTACGAGGCCGGCAGCAGCCGTCGCTGGATCTCCGCGGCGAGGGAGAAGGGCGTGGTGCGCTGCCCCCACTCGAACACGTCGGTGTAGCGGCGAGCGGCGATGACGACGTAGGCCAGTGCGTGAGCGGCGGCGGAGAGCTCGGTGATGACCGCGGGCGTGGGCACGTCGGGCAGTCGGAGCTCGAGCAGGCCGATGGCGTCACCGCGGTCGGTGACGGGCACGATCACCCGCGCCCCGTCGTCGAGCGGTCGGACGTCGACCGACTGGGTCCGGAGCACCTGCTCGTACACCGTGCCCGTCATCGGGACGGTCTCCGCGTGGGCGCCCGACTGGGAGCGCCCGCCGGCGTTCTCCGTTCCCCCGGTGGTGGTGAGCCGGACGACGGCGCGACCACTGAAGTCGGCGATGAGGAAGGTCAGGTCACGCGTCCCGAGCATCTCGGCCAGGACCTCGGCCGCGGCCTGCAGGGCGTCGACCGGCGCCGTTCCCTCCACCCGGCGGAGGAGGTCGCCCACGTCCAGGCCCGGGGTCGACGGGGTGAGCACGCGCACGACCTTAGGCAGAGCCGTTCCCCCGACGACCCACGCGGGGGCCCGCACGCGGGCCGCGGTCGCCCGGCTGGTGGCGGCCGCGGCCCGCGTCCCGGGACCCGCGCCGGATCAGCGGTAGTTGTCGAACTGCAGGGCGACGTCGAGGTCCTGGGCGCGCAGCAGCTGCTGCACCGCCTGCAGGTCGTCGCGCTTCTTGCCGCTGACCCGCAGCTGGTCGCCCTGGATCTGGGCCTGCACGCCCTTGGGACCCTCGTCGCGGATGATCTTGGCGATCTTCTTGGCGGTGTCGGACTCGATGCCCTGCTTGATCCGCGCGGAGAGCTTGTAGGCCTTGCCCGAGGCCTGCGGCTCGTCGGCGTCGAGCGCCTTGAGCGAGATGCCCCGCTTCACCAGCTTGTCCTTGAAGACGTCGAGGGCGGCGGTGACCCGCTCCTCGGTGTCTGCCTCGAGCAGGACGCCGTTCTCGCCCGCCCAGGAGATGCGGGCGTTGGTGCCGCGGAAGTCGAAGCGCTGGGAGAGCTCCTTGCCCGCCTGGTTGAGCGCGTTGTCGATCTCCTGGCGGTCGACCTTGCTCACGACGTCGAAGGACGCGTCGGCCATGTCTGCTCCTCACCTCCGCGGGCGGGAGTGACCCGCCGCGGGACCCGTCGGACCTCGTCGGCCCGTCTTGTACGCTCTCTCCCGTGGCACCACGGCGGGTTGCCCGAGTGGCCAATGGGAGCGGACTGTAAATCCGTCGGCTTAGCCTACGAAGGTTCGAATCCTTCACCCGCCACGCCCGTCGCAGCGCCCCCCGACCGGCGGGTCGGGGGCCGCTGTGCGTCCGGCGTCAGCCCAGCGTCGGTGCCCGCGCGCCGGCGACGGCGTCGACCTGCAGGGGCCGGCCGCCGAGGAACAGCCAGCCGAAGGCGACGTCCACCGAACGGCCGCAGCGGACGGTCACCTCGGTACCGTCGGTCTCGGCCGACCAGGTGTCGACGGCGGTCCCGCCGTCGGCGAGGTGGTCGGCGACGGCGGCCCGCGCGGTCTCGGTGGTCAGCGGCAGCGTCGTGCCGACGCCCGTGGCGTACACGCGGTCCTCGTCGGTCCGGTTGGCCGCGGCCAGGGCGGCGCCGTCGCACGCCGCCTGCAGGTCCTGCCGCTCGTGGAAGGCGTCGGAGGCCGCGATGGCCCCGAGGACCATGAACACCGCCACCAGCCAGCAGACGAGTACGAAGGGGAGGGCGGACCCGCGCTCGCCGGGGTGGTCGGGCACTGACTGGTCCGCCGTCGGCACGGCGGGCAGCGTAGGGCCGCCCGGCACCCCGTCCGCCGGTCGTCCCCAGGGGCTCCGCCCACCGCGGGACACCCTTCACCCGCTCAAGTGACACTGAGGGGTCTCCAGTTGACCTGGTGTCACAAAGTAACGGCGTGTCACCCGATCGTGATTCTCTGTACTTGACGCGCGCGGGTGAAGCCAGCAGTGTCTCCGTCGCGGTCCGTACACGACAGACGCCCTGCTCCCGCGCCCGGGTGACAGCCGCAGGTCAACAGCTGTCCCTTCATGCCTGAGGAGGCGTCATGAGCACCACCATGTCTTCGACCGAGTCCCTGCGCGGCAATCGCTGGGGCCGGGGCAACCGCTGGGGCCGGGGCAACCGCTGGGGACGGGGCAACCGCTGGGGCGTGTGACCCTGGCGGTCGTCCCGGGGTAGCGGTCGCCAGGGCCGACGACCGCCTCTGAAGGGTGAGGACGCCCACAGCGTCCACTGTTAGCCTCTGCCGACGCCCACCCCATCCAGCAGACAGGGTCCCGTTGGCCGAGCCTCAGGCCCATGCCCTCGAGCGCAGCGAGCCCTCGGCTCCCGCTCGTCCGCAGCCTGCCCTGAACCTACCTCGGCCGTGGGTGCCGATCAGTGGCATGGCGGGGTTGGCGCTCGTGCTGGCAGGGCTGTTCCTGCCGCCCACCTGGCAGGTCCCCTCCGTGTTGGCGCTCGCGGCGGTCTTCGTCGCCTTCGTGGTCACCGAGTCCGTCCAACTGGACATCGAGGTCCGGCGTCAGACCTTCCAGGTCACACCGATGGAACTCGTCGTCGTCATCGGCCTCGTCGAACTGGGTGGCCTGTGGGCCGCGGTGGCCCGAGGGCTCGCCGTCCTCTTCGTCCTCCTCCGCCAGCAGTACGCGCCGATGAAGGTCGTCTTCAACGTCGCGCTCGCTGTTCTCGAGGTGACCGCGGCCGTGGCGGTGCTGCGCCTGTTCCCTGCCGCCGACATCGACCAGCCCGTCACGTGGGCGGCACTCGTCGTCGCGGTCACCGTCGCTGACGTGGTCTCAGCGGTCTGCGTGGCTGCGATCATCCGGTTGACCGACGGTCGACTCGACAGGCGCTTCTGGATCGGCGCCCTCCTGCCGCAGTTCGTCGTGGGGCCACTGAGCGTGGCCGCCGGGGTCGGGGCGGTCCTGCTGGCGCACTCCACGCCCTGGGCGTGGCTGCTCATCCTGCCCGTGCTCATCGGCATGGTGGCGGTGTTCCGGCTGTCGGCTTCGGCCCTGCGCGAACGGCGGACCGTCCAGCAGGTGTACGAGTTCGCTCGGCGGGTGGAGCAGATCTCCTCGGACGAGGACGGGCCGCGACGCATCGCCGAGGCGGTCAAGGAGCTGCTCAACGCCGACAAGGTCGCGCTGTGGCTGCCGCCCTACCTCGACGAGCCGCCCCGCCTGGTCGTGGCCGGTGACGGCGGCGTCACCTGGTACGACGGGCCCGCCGACCCCGAGGACGTCCTGCGTCAGCGGGCGCTGACCCCCGGCTCGGTGGAGCCGGTCCTGGTCACCGTGGCCCGGGCGGACGCCGCCGAGGCCGCAGCCCTCGCCCGTCGCGGCGCCCAGGAGGTGCTCGGGGCCCCGGTCGCCACGGCGGCCGGCGAGCCCGGCTACCTCGAGGTCTGCGACCGGCGCAGCGACGTCGTGTCCTTCTCCGGCAGCGACCGCTCGGCGCTGGACTCGATGCTCACCCACGTCAACGCGGCCATCCGCCAGCAGCAGCTGCTCACCCAGATCCGCTACGACGCCGACCACGACCGGCTGACCGGCCTGCCCAACCGGCAGCGGCTCGCCGTCGAGATCGACCAGCTGCTCGAGGCCGACCCGGTGGGCGCGCGGGCCGGGCTGGTGCTGGCCGCCCTGGGCAACCACACCGAGATCGTCGACACGCTCGGCCACGCCGCCGCCGACGAGCTCCTCCTCGTGACCGCCGGCCTGCTGCGCGAGCACGCGCCGCCGGACGCCCTCGTGGCGCGCATGGAGGGCGAGCAGTTCGCCGTCCTGCTGCCGGGGCTGTCGCTGGCCGCCACCGAGCGGGCCGCGCGCCGGTTGCGCGAGGCGGCCTCCACCCGCGCCCGCGTCGCCGGCCTGGACCTCGAGGTCACGCTGACCATCGGCGTGGTCGCCGCGCCGGTGCACGGCACCGACTCCGGCACCCTCATGCAGCGTGCCGACGTCGCCCTGCTCGCCGCCACCGACAGCTCCGGCGTGGCCAGCTACCACCAGGTCCTCGACCAGCAGAGCCTGCGCCGCCTGCAGCTGGGCACGGAGCTCGAGCAGGCGATGGCCGACGGGCAGATCAGCGTGGTCTTCCAGCCGATCATCGACGCCCGGACCTCCGACATCGTCTCGGTGGAGACGCTGGTGCGCTGGGCCCACCCGCGCTTCGGCGCCATCCCGCCGGACGAGTTCATCCACCTCGCCGAGCAGATCGGCCGGATCGGCCCGCTGACCGACCACGTGCTCGACCTGGCGCTGGCCCGCTGCCGCCGGTGGCTGGACCAGGACATCGGCCTGTCGGTGGCGGTCAACCTCTCCGCGCGCTGCCTGGCCGAGCCCGACCTGGTCGAGCGGGTGCAGCGGGCGTTGCGCCGCCACGGCGTCCCGGGCGAGCTGCTCATCCTCGAGCTCACCGAGGGCAGCGTCGTCGACGACTCGGTGCGCTCGAGCTCGCTGCTCGAGGACCTGCACGCGCTGGGCCTGCGGCTGTCGATGGACGACTTCGGCACCGGCTACTCGTCGCTGTCGCAGCTGCGGCAGCTGCCCATCGACGAGGTCAAGATCGACAAGTCCTTCGTGCTGGGGATGTCCACCAGCCAGGGCGAGTCCTTCATCGCCCGCTCGATCATCGAGCTGGCGCACAACCTGGGCCTGCGCGTCGTCGCCGAGGGCGTCGAGGACGAGCTCACCCGCAAGCTGCTCACCGAGATGGGCTGCGACAAGCTGCAGGGCTTCCTGGTCAGCCGGCCGCTGCCGGACGAGCGGCTGGAGAGCTGGCTGCTGGCCCGCACCGGCGTGCGCTCGGCGGCGCCGGGTGCCCAGCACCGCCGGCTGTTCGTCCGCGCCTGAGGCAGGCCCCCCGCAGAGGCCGCCGGGGGCATCGGGTACAGTTCTCCCCGGCTCCTCGGAGCAGGCCCCTTTAGCTCAGTCGGCAGAGCGTCTCCATGGTAAGGAGAAGGTCTACGGTTCGATTCCGTAAAGGGGCTCCGACCACCGGTCCAGTCGCGAGACCGGGCCGCGCGGTCCTCCCGGCGGTGTAGCTCAGCCAGGCAGAGCAAGCGGCTCATAATCGCTGTGTCACCGGTTCAAATCCGGTCACCGCTACCCCAGACGGACCCCGGGCACCGGGGTCCGTCGCCGTGTCGGCACCTGCCGGCACGGTCAACCGGCCCGCAGCGGGCCGGTCCGCACAAGGCGAGGAGTGCCTCCATGGCAGCCACCGACGTCCGTCCGAAGATCACCCTGGCCTGCCAGGAGTGCAAGAGCCGGAACTACATCACCCGCAAGAACCGGCGCAACGACCCCGACCGGCTCGAGCTGAAGAAGTTCTGCCCCCGCGACCGGCGGCACACCGTGCACCGCGAGACCCGCTGACGCCGGTCCGCGACGGAAGAGGGAGGGCGGGAGTGGCGCTGGACGCAGGACTGGTCGGGCGCAGCTACCCGCCCTCCGCCGTCTACGAGGTCGGCCGCGCGAAGATCGCCGAGTTCGCCGCCGCGGTCGGGGCCACCGACCCGGCCCACACCGACCCGTCGGCCGCCCGCGCGCTCGGCCACGCCGACGTCGTCGCGCCGCCCACCTTCGCCATCGTGGTCACCCTCGGCGCGGCCGACGTCGTCATCGCCGACCCCGACGTGGCCCTCGACTACAGCCGCGTCGTGCACGGCGAGCAGCGCTTCACCCACCACCGCCCCATCCGGGCCGGCGACCGGCTGGTCAGCACCACGACGATCGAGGCGGTGCGCACCGTGGCCGGCAACGACATGCTCACCACCCGGGTCGACGTCGCCACCGAGGACGGCGAGGCCGTCTGCACCGCCACCTCGCTGCTCGTCGCGCGGGGCACGGCGTGAGCGCCCGCCTGCGCGCCGCGGACGTCGCCGTCGGCACCGAGCTGCCCGAGCAGACCCACCGGGTGACCCGTGCGGACCTGGTCCGCTACGCCGGCGCCTCCGGTGACCTCAACCCGATCCACTGGAGCGACCGCGTCGCCACCGGCGTGGGCCTCCCCGGCGTCATCGCCCACGGGATGCTCACCATGGGCCTGGCCGCCCGCACCGTCACCGACTGGGCCGGCGACCCCGCCGCCGTCGTCGAGTACCAGGTCCGCTTCGGCCGGCCGGTCGTCGTCCCCGACGACGACACCGGCGCCGAGGTCACCGTCCGCGGGAGGGTCGGCGCCGTCCTCGACGGCGGCCGCGTCCGCGTCGACCTCACGGTCACCAGCGGCGGCGAGAAGGTCCTCTCGCTGGCCCGCGCCACCGTCGCCCTGGCATGACGCTCCGGCGGGGGGCGCTGGCCGCCGCGGCCCTGCTGGTGTGCGGCTGCACGTCGTTCACCGACACGCTCGCCACGAGCGAGACGACGACCGGGACCGCGACCGCGCCGGCCACGCCGTCGGACGACGCGGGCGCCGCGGACGACGAGGACCGCTGCCCGGCCGAGCGCGCCGCTCCCGACCCCGACCGTCCCGTCGTCGACCTGGACTTCCGGCTGTCGGACGACCTGCGCACCGTCACCGGCACCGAGAGCGTCGTCTTCACCCCCGACGTCGCCACCGACGAGCTGGTCTTCCGGCTGGTCCCCAACGGCCCGGCCGCCGCCGGGCTCGGCAACCGGCTCACCGTCGACGACGTCCGCGGCGACGACGTCGACCAGGCCGGGTACGAGGACGCCGGCGCGGACGGCCCCGGCGGGCTCTACGTGCTGCAGCTCGACGGCGACCTGGCGGCCGGGGAGTCCACCGAGGTGGAGCTGGACTTCACGCTGTCGCTGGGCCAGGGCGGCTTCGAGCGGTTCGGCTCGGCCGAGGGCACCGCATGGTGGGCCAGTGGCTTCCCGCTGCTGGCCTGGGAGCCCGGCGCCGGGTGGGCCCGCGACCCGTTCGTGGGGATCCTCGGCGAGACGGCGACCAGCCCGGTCGCCGACACCACGGTCACCGTCGACGCCCCCGAGGACCTGACCGTGCTCGTGACCGGCGCGCAGGAGGAGCCCTCCGCGGCCGAGGGCGGCCGGCGCAGCTGGACCTCCCGTGAGCCGGTGGCCCGCGACGTCAGCGTCGCCGTCGGCCCGTTCCGCACCGCCGGGCTCACCACCGCAGCGGGGGTGGAGATCACCACCGGCGTGCTGGGGAACGCCCCCGTCGGGCCCGGCGAGCTCGCGGACTGGACCGCCGACGCCGTCACGGGGCTCGCCGACCGGTTCGGCGCGTTCCCCTACGACACGCTCACCGTGCCGCTGCTGCCCGTCGAGGGCGGTGGCATCGAATACCCGAGCTCGATCCTGCTGGCCGGCGCCGACCGCCCGGTGCTCGTGCACGAGGTCGCGCACATGTGGTTCTACGGCATGGTCGGCGACTCGCAGTTCCGCGACCCGTGGCTGGACGAGGCCTTCGCCACCTACGCCGAGGCGGTCGACGACCAGGCGTCGCGCGAGACCCTGGACCGGGCGCTGGGCGTCCCCGGCGACGTCGGTGCGGCGATGGACGAGTTCGCCGGCACCGACGAGTACTTCGCCGCCGTGTACGGCAAGGGGGCGGCCGCGCTGCTCGCCGCCCGCGACGCCGCCGGGGCCGGGCCGTTCGACGCCGCGCTGCGCTGCTACGTGCAGCGCAACGCCTGGACCATCGCCACACCCGACGACGTCGCCGCCGCCCTCGCCGACCTGCCGGCCGCCCTCGACGTGCTCGTGGCCGCCGGCGCCCTCGACGAGGACGACACGGACTGACTCAGGACAGCAGCCGCTGCAGCCGCGAGACGCCCTCGACCAGGTCGTCGTCGCCGAGCGCGTAGGACATCCGCACGTAGCCGGGCGTGCCGAAGGCCTCCCCGGGGACGACGGCGACCTCGGCCTCCTCCAGGACGATCTCGGCGAACTCGACGCTCGACGACGCCGTCCGCCCGTTGACCGGCCGGCCGAGCAGGCCCTTGACCGACGGGTAGACGTAGAACGCACCCTGCGGCTCCGGGCACGTCACGCCCGGGATCTCCCGCAGCATCGACACGATCGTCTGTCGCCGGCGGTCGAACGCCGTCCGCATCTGCGCCACCGCCGACAGGTCGCCGGTGAGGGCGGCCACCGCGGCCGCCTGGGACACGTTGGCGACGTTCGACGTCGCGTGCGACTGCAGGTTGGTCGCCGCCTTGACGACGTCGGCCGGCCCGACCATCCAGCCCACCCGCCACCCGGTCATGGCGTAGGTCTTGGCCACGCCGTTGACGACGACGCAGCGGTCGGCGAGCTCGGGCACCACCACCGGCACCGACGGCGCGGTGGCCCCGCCGTAGGTCAGGTGCTCGTAGATCTCGTCGGTGAGCACCCACAGCCCGGCCTCCAGCGCCCAGCGCCCGATGGCCTCGACCTGGTCGGGCGGGTACACCGCGCCCGTCGGGTTGGACGGCGAGACGAACAGCAGCACCTTCGTCCGCTCGGTGCGGGCGGCCTCGAGCTGGTCGACCGTCACCAGGTAGCCGCTGTCCTCGTCGGCGACCACCGGCACCGGCACCCCGCCGGCCAGCCGGATCGCCTCCGGGTAGGTGGTCCAGTACGGCGCGGGCACGAGCACCTCGTCACCCGGGTCGAGCATCGCGGCGAAGGCCTCGTAGACGGCCTGCTTGCCGCCGTTGGTGACCAGCACCTGCGCGGGCGTGACGGTCAGCCCCGAGTCGCGCGCCGTCTTGGCGACGATCGCCTCCTTGAGCGCCGGCAGCCCCCCGGCTGGGGTGTAGCGGTGCATCGCCGGCTGGCGGCAGGCGGCGACGGCGGCCTCGACGACGTAGTCCGGCGTCGCGAAGTCCGGCTCGCCGGCGCCGAAGCCGATGACCGGCTTGCCCGCCGCCTTGAGCGCCTTGGCCTTGGCGTCGACCGCGAGCGTCGCGGACTCGGTGATGGCCGCGACGCGCCGCGAGACGCGGCGGTCGGCGGGGGAGAGGGCAGCGGTCCCCGACGGGGAGGCGGCGGTCATGGACCCATCCTGCCGGAGGGGCCGCCGTCCGGGCGGCCCGGTCGGCGGTCGGCACCACGGCCCGGCGCCACGGCCCGGGGCCCCGTCCGGGGCGCGTCCCCGGAGCGCGGTCACGGACCGCGCCCGCGGTCCCGTACACTGGCTGTCCTGGGGCGATCGACCCCGCCACCGGCGTGCCCCGGGACCTCCTGGGAACCGCGCGCCGACCGGCGGGTGCGGCCGCTCCGGGGGAGTCCGGGACCGCGGTCCCGGACCCGAGGGGTGTAGCTCAACTGGCAGAGCAGCGGTCTCCAAAACCGCAGGCTGCAGGTTCAAGTCCTGTCACCCCTGCCCGTGCCGCCGGTCCCGCCGGCGGGCAGCACGACCCGGCACCGCCCCGTGTCCCGGCAGCGCCGGCCGCGGCCGGTGCCGCCCCGGGTGCCGCACGGTCCGGGGAGCACGACACCAGACGGCCGGAGAGCAGCGGCCACCACCACGACGCGAGCGAGGCGCAGTGAGCGACGAGAAGCCGGGCCGCGGGGACGACCCCCGCGCCGCCTCCGACGCCGAGCTGACCGACGAGCAGCTCGACCGCGAGGCCCCGGGCGTCGACGACGCCGGCGAGCTCGAGGCCGCCGAGGACGAGATCGCCGCCGAGGCCGCGGCCGAGGAGGACAAGGTCGTCCCCACCCCGGCCCGCCGCCGGGGTGGCCGGATCACCGCCGACGACGACGAGGACGACGAGCCCGCGACCGCCCGCACCCGCCGCGCGGCGCGCGAGCGCACCAGCCGCCCGGCCGGCCGGTCGGAGGGGGCCGGGACCCGGTCCCGGGCCGCCGCCCAGCGCGCCCGCACCGACGAGGTCCGCCGGCGCCGCGACCTGCGCCGCTTCCTCCGCGAGGTCGTCGCCGAGCTGCGGAAGGTGATCTGGCCCGGCCGCCGCGAGCTGATTACCTACACCACGGTCGTCATCCTCTTCGTGGCCTTCATGGTGGCCCTGGTCGCGGGCCTGGACGTCCTCTTCGCGCAGGGCGTGCTCGCCGTCTTCGGCTGACCGCCCCGCGCCCGCCCGCACCCGAGAAGGAAGAGATCCCCGTGACCGACCCCCGCGAGCCCTTCGACACCGACAGCGACGTCGAGGCGATCGACCTCGACGACGAGCGGCTCGACGTCCGCGGCAGCGTCGACCTCGAGACCGGCGCCGACGCGGCCGGTGCGGCCGAGAGCTCGGCCGACACCACCGACCAGGACACCGCCACCGGCGTCGCCGACGTCACCCCGCTGGTCGAGAGCGGCGGCCGCGACAGCCTGGTCGGCGACCCGCTGGCCGCGCCCGCGCCCGACCACGACCCGATCGTCACCGAGGCCCTGGCCGAGGCCGAGGCGGAGGACGCCGATCCGCGGGAGACCCTCAAGCGGACGCTGCGCACGCAGTTCGGCGACTGGTACGTCATCCACTCCTACGCGGGCTACGAGAACAAGGTGAAGACCAACCTCGAGTCCCGCATCCAGTCGCTGGACATGGAGGACTACATCTTCCAGATCGAGGTGCCCACCGAGGAGGTCACCGAGATCAAGAACGGCAAGCGCACCCAGGTCAACCGGAAGAAGCTGCCCGGCTACCTGCTCGTCCGGATGGACCTCAACGACGAGTCCTGGGGCGCGGTCCGCAACACCCCCGGCGTCACCGGCTTCGTGGGCGCCACCTCGCGGCCCTCGCCGCTGAGCATCGACGAGGTCGTCAACCTGCTGGTGCCCGACGCGCCGCCGCAGGCGGCCAAGGTCGCCGAGGCCGCGTCGCCGGCCGCGGCCGCCGCGCCGACCGCCGTGGTCGACTTCGAGGTCGGCGAGTCGGTCACCGTCATGGACGGCCCGTTCGCCACCCTCCCGGCGACCATCAACCAGATCAACGCCGAGCAGCAGAAGCTGCAGGTGCTGGTCTCCATCTTCGGCCGGGAGACGCCGGTCGAGCTGTCGTTCACCCAGGTCGCCAAGATCTGAGAGGACCCCCTCGCCCCGCACTCTCGGGGTGGGACCCCGCGAGGGGGCCTTCCAACCAACACCACGCACAACGCTCACGAAGAAGGAAAGACATGCCCCCCAGGAAGCGGTTGACCGCGGTCATCAAGCTCCAGATCAACGCCGGTGCGGCCACCCCCGCGCCGCCGGTGGGTCCGGCGCTGGGCCAGCACGGCGTCAACATCATGGAGTTCTGCAAGGCGTACAACGCCGCCACGGAGTCGCAGCGCGGCAACGTGATCCCGGTCGAGATCTCGGTCTACGAGGACCGCTCGTTCACCTTCGTCACCAAGACCCCGCCGGCCGCGCGCATGCTGCTCAAGGCCGCCGGTGTCGAGAAGGGCTCGGGCGAGCCGCACAAGACCAAGGTCGCCACGGTCACCCGTGACCAGGTCCGCGAGATCGCCCAGACCAAGATGGCCGACCTCAACGCCAACGACCTCGACCAGGCCGAGAAGATCATCGCCGGCACCGCCCGGTCGATGGGCATCACCGTCACCGGCTGACGGAAGGCGCCGGCACCGGCCGGCGTTGCACGGAGCACAGCAACCGTGGGAGGGCCGCGCCAGGCCCGTCGACCACACGACTCCCCGAGCCGCAGGGCCGGGGGAGAGGACACACCATGGCGAAGCACGGCAAGAAGTACCTCGAGGCGGCGTCCAGGGTCGACCGCGAGAAGCTCTACAGCCCGCTGCAGGCGGCGGGGCTGGCGAAGGAGACCTCGCCGACGACGTACGACGCCACCGTCGAGGTGGCCATGCGGCTCGGCGTCGACCCGCGCAAGGCCGACCAGATGGTCCGCGGCACGGTGAACCTGCCGCACGGCACCGGCAAGACCGCCCGCGTCATCGTCTTCGCGACCGGTGACAAGGCCGCCGAGGCCGAGGCCGCCGGCGCCGACGTCGTCGGCTCCGACGACCTGATCGCGCGCATCCAGGAGGGCTTCCTGGACTTCGACGCCGCGATCGCCACCCCCGACCAGATGGCCAAGGTCGGCCGCATCGCGCGCATCCTCGGCCCCCGCGGCCTCATGCCGAACCCGAAGACCGGCACGGTGACCCCCGACGTCACCAAGGCCGTCGCCGACATCAAGGGCGGGAAGATCAACTTCCGCGTCGACAAGCAGGCCAACCTGCACCTGGTGATCGGCAAGACCTCCTTCGACGAGACGCGGCTGGTCGAGAACTACGCCGCCGCGCTCGACGAGGTGCTGCGCGCCAAGCCGGCCGCGGCCAAGGGCCGGTACCTCAAGAAGGTCACCATCTCCACCACCATGGGCCCCGGCATCCCGGTCGACCCGAACCGCACCCGCAACCTGACGGTGGACGAGCCCACCGCCTGAGTCGGCTCGCGGCGGGACCCTGCGAGGGGACCGCACCGGCACGTCCCCGGAGGCCCCGCAGCGCACCGCGCCGCGGGGCCTCCGCGCGTCTGCGAGGGGACTCCCGTCGAGATCCCGTGATCTCGACGCGGGACGAGCGCTGGCGCGTGCGAGATCACGTGATCTCGACCGGGGTCCGCCCGGTGACGACGGCGACACGGGCGCCGCTCCGGCAGCGTGTACGCTGGGCGGCGTTCCCCCCACGACCGCTGGTCGTCGCACGTCCGCGTGCGATCGAAGGTCCCGGATCCCCGGGCGGCCCGCGCAGGAGGACGGTTCGATCGACCGGGCGCTGCGCCGCCCGCGTCCCTCGCCCCGTGCGCCCTGCGCCGGGGCGTTCCTCGTCTCCGGGCCCCGATCGCCGCGCCCCGTGCGGCGCACGGGCGGTCGCCCGTCCGACGAGAGGAGGCCCATGCCCACGCAGGCGAAGGCCGCGGTGATCGACGAGATCACCGAGCGGTTCCAGAAGTCCAGCGCGGCCGTGCTCACCGAGTACCGCGGGCTCACCGTGTCGCAGCTGACCCAGCTGCGTCGTTCCCTCGGTGCGGGCAGCAGCTACGCCGTCGTCAAGAACACCCTGACGAAGCGGGCGGCGGACGAGGTCGGCCACGCCGACCTGGCCCCGCTGCTCAACGGCCCCACCGCGATCGCCTTCATCGAGGGCGACGTCGTCGAGGCCGCCAAGGCCATCCGCGACTTCGCGCGCGCCAACCCGCTGCTCGTCGTCAAGGGCGGCGTCGTCGAGGGCCGCACCGTCGGCCCCGCCGAGGTCACCGCCCTGGCCGACGTCGAGCCGCGCGAGGTGCTGCTGGCCAAGCTGGCCGGCGCGATGAAGGGCAACCTGACCAAGGCCGCCGGCCTGTTCCAGGCCCCGCTGTCGCAGGTCGCCCGCCTGGCCGCGGCGCTGCAGGAGAAGAAGGAGTCCGCCGAGGGCCCCGCCGCTCCCGCCGCCGACACCGCTGCCGCCGACACCACCACCGACACCGCCGAGACCGCGGACGCCGCGGCCGGCACCGACTGACCCCAGAAGGAGAGATCATGGCCAAGCTGTCCACCACGGAGCTGCTCGACGCGTTCAAGGAGATGACGCTGCTCGAGCTGTCCGACTTCGTGAAGCAGTTCGAGGAGACCTTCGAGGTCACCGCTGCCGCCCCGGTCGCCGTCGCGGCCGCCGCCCCCGCCGGTGGCGGTGGCGACGGTGGCGCCCCCGCCGCCGAGGAGCAGGACGAGTTCGACGTCATCCTCGAGAGCGCCGGCGACAAGAAGATCCAGGTCATCAAGGAGGTGCGCGGCCTGACCTCGCTCGGCCTCAAGGAGGCCAAGGACCTGGTCGACGGCGCGCCGAAGCCGGTCCTGGAGAAGGTCGCCAAGGACGCTGCCGAGAAGGCCAAGGCCGCCCTCGAGGGCGCCGGCGCCACCGTCACCGTCAAGTAGAAGGACCCCGGCGCCCCCCAGCCCTCGCTCCGCTCGGGCCGGGACCCTGCGCCGGGGCCGTTCCACCGCGTCACCTCGCGGCGTTCCGCCGCACACAGGGGCCGTCCTCCTCCGGGAGGGCGGCCCCTGTGGCGTCCGGGGGAGGGGCCCGCGGCCACCCCGGGCGGGATCCCGGCGGCGTGGCGGAGACAACCGGCCCTCCCGGCTGGCATCATGGCGACGCGGAACGCCGCCCGGTCTGCCGGACGCCGTCCTTCCCGGGTCGTGGTGTGGGTCGCCCCTCACCCCCCGACGTGGACAGCCCCCGTCAGCAGGGGTAGGGTTCTCTGTTGCGCTGCCCCCTGACTGCCTGCCCGCCGAGCCGGGTCGCCTGGGGTGCCCGGGATCCTCCGGGCGCCCGGTCGACCGAGCGGGCCGGTCGCCGCGGACAGCCCCGCCGAAACCGACGACGACCCAGGACGAACCGCACCCACCGCCCGCACGTCGTGAGGTCCTTGGAAGGACGCATCTTGGCAGGCTCTCGCCCCACCAGCATCTCCCCCAGCACCACCGAGTCCGGCGGCTACGGCCAGCAGAACCAGACTCCCTCGGCCGGCCCGCGCACCGGTGAGGCCGACCAGCAGAAGATCCCCGGCGCACCGCTCCGGGTCTCGTTCGCGAAGATCTCCGAGCCCCTCGAGGTCCCGGACCTGCTCGCCCTGCAGACCGCGTCCTTCGACTGGCTGATCGGCAGCCCCGAGTGGCGCGCCACCCTCTCGCCCGAGGAGCAGGCCTCCGCCGTCGGCGGCCTGGCCGAGATCCTCGAGGAGATCTCCCCGATCGAGGACTTCAGCGGCTCGATGTCGCTGTCCTTCTCCAACCCGCGCTTCGAGGACGTCAAGGCGTCCCTCGAGGAGTGCAAGGACAAGGACATGACCTACGCGGCGCCGCTGTTCGTCACCGCGGAGTTCATGAACAACACCACCGGCGAGATCAAGTCGCAGACGGTGTTCATGGGCGACTTCCCGATCATGACGAACAAGGGCACGTTCGTCATCAACGGCACCGAGCGCGTCGTCGTCTCCCAGCTCGTGCGCAGCCCGGGCGTCTACTTCGACAAGACCCTGGACAAGACCTCCGACAAGGACGTCTTCAGCGCCAAGGTCATCCCCAGCCGCGGGGCGTGGCTGGAGTTCGACGTCGACAAGCGCGACACCGTCGGCGTCCGCATCGACCGCAAGCGCCGCCAGCCGGTCACCGTGCTGCTCAAGGCGCTGGGCTGGACCGAGGACCGCATCCGCGAGCACTTCCAGTGGTCGCCCACGGTCCTGGCCACCCTGGAGAAGGACCACATCGCAGGGCAGGACGAGGCGCTGCTCGACATCTACCGCAAGCTGCGGCCGGGTGAGCCGCCGACGCGGGAGAGCGCCCAGGCGCTGCTGGAGAACCTCTTCTTCAACCCCAAGCGCTACGACCTGGCCAAGGTCGGCCGCTACAAGGTCAACAAGAAGCTGGGCGTCGAGGTGCCGCAGGCCACCCTGACGCTGACCGAGGACGACATCGTCGCCACCATCGAGTACGTCGTGCGGCTGCACGCCGGCGAGCCCGACCACGGCGTCGACGACATCGACCACTTCGGCAACCGCCGGCTGCGCACCGTCGGTGAGCTGATCCAGAACCAGATCCGGGTCGGCCTCTCCCGCATGGAGCGCGTCGTCCGCGAGCGGATGACGACCCAGGACGTCGAGGCGATCACGCCGCAGACCCTGATCAACATCCGGCCGGTCGTCGCCTCCATCAAGGAGTTCTTCGGCACCAGCCAGCTGTCGCAGTTCATGGACCAGACCAACCCGCTCGCGGGCCTGACCCACAAGCGCCGCCTGTCGGCGCTGGGCCCGGGTGGTCTGTCGCGTGAGCGGGCCGGCATGGAGGTCCGCGACGTGCACCCGAGCCACTACGGCCGGATGTGCCCGATCGAGACCCCCGAGGGTCCGAACATCGGCCTGATCGGCTCGCTGTCGGCCTACGGCCGCGTCAACGCCTTCGGCTTCATCGAGACCCCCTACCGGCGGGTCGAGAACGGCGTGGTCACCGACCAGATCGAGTACCTGACCGCCGACGAGGAGGACCGCTTCGTCGTCGCCCAGGCCAACTCGCCGCTGGACGCGCAGGGCCGCTTCGCCGAGGACCGCGTCCTGGTCCGCACCAAGGGCGGTGAGGTCGACTACCTCGCCCCCGAGAGCGTCGACTACATGGACGTCTCGCCGCGGCAGATGACCTCGGTCGCGACGGCGATGATCCCGTTCCTCGAGCACGACGACGCCAACCGCGCGCTCATGGGCGCGAACATGCAGCGTCAGGCCGTCCCGCTGCTGCGCAGCGAGGCGCCGCTCGTCGGCACCGGCATGGAGCTGCGTGCCGCCGTCGACGCCGGCGACGTCGTGGTCGCGGAGAAGGCCGGCGTGGTCGAGGACTCCACCGCCGACTACGTCACCGTCATGGCCGACGACGGCACCCGGCAGACCTACCGGCTGCTGAAGTTCCGCCGCTCCAACCAGGGCACCTCGATCAACCAGACCCCCGTCGTCGACGAGGGTCAGCGGGTCGAGGTCGGCCAGGTCATCGCCGACGGGCCGTGCACCGACCAGGGCGAGATGGCGCTGGGCAAGAACCTGCTCGTCGCCTTCATGCCGTGGGAGGGCCACAACTACGAGGACGCGATCATCCTGTCGCAGCGCCTCGTGCAGGACGACGTCCTGTCCTCGATCCACATCGAGGAGTTCGAGGTCGACGCCCGCGACACCAAGCTCGGTGCCGAGGAGATCACCCGGGACATCCCGAACGTCTCCGAGGAGGTCCTCGCCGACCTCGACGAGCGCGGCATCATCCGCATCGGTGCCGAGGTCGTCCCCGGCGACATCCTCGTCGGCAAGGTGACGCCGAAGGGCGAGACCGAGCTGACCCCCGAGGAGCGACTGCTGCGTGCGATCTTCGGCGAGAAGGCCCGCGAGGTCCGCGACACGTCGCTGAAGGTCAAGCACGGTGAGTCCGGCAAGGTCATCGGCGTCCGCGTGTTCTCCCGCGAGGACGGCGACGAGCTGCCCGCCGGCGTCAACGAGCTGATCCGGGTCTACGTCGCCCAGATGCGCAAGATCTCCGACGGCGACAAGCTCGCCGGCCGCCACGGCAACAAGGGCGTCATCGCGAAGATCCTGCCGCAGGAGGACATGCCGTTCCTCGAGGACGGCACCCCGGTCGACATCGTGCTCAACCCGCTGGGCGTGCCCGGCCGGATGAACGTCGGCCAGGTCCTGGAGACCCACCTCGGGTGGATCGCCAAGCAGGGCTGGAACGTCGAGGGCACCCCCGAGTGGGCCGCCAACCTGCCGGAGGCCGCCAAGTCGGCCGCCCCGGGGACGCGGACCGCGACGCCGGTGTTCGACGGCGCCCGCGAGGAGGAGATCATCGGGCTGCTCGGCTCGACGACCCCGAACCGCGACGGCGACCGGATGGTCCAGGAGACCGGCAAGGCGCGGCTGTTCGACGGCCGCTCCGGCGAGCCGTTCCCCGAGCCGATCTCGGTGGGCTACGTCTACATCCTGAAGCTGCTGCACCTGGTCGACGACAAGATCCACGCCCGGTCGACCGGCCCCTACTCGATGATCACGCAGCAGCCGCTGGGTGGTAAGGCGCAGTTCGGTGGCCAGCGCTTCGGTGAGATGGAGTGCTGGGCGATGCAGGCCTACGGCGCGGCCTACGCCCTGCAGGAGCTGCTGACCATCAAGTCCGACGACATCCTCGGCCGGGTCAAGGTCTACGAGGCCATCGTCAAGGGCGAGAACATCCCCGAGCCGGGCATCCCCGAGTCGTTCAAGGTGTTGCTCAAGGAGCTGCAGTCGCTCTGCCTCAACGTGGAGGTGCTGTCCGGCGACGGGCAGGCGATCGAGCTGCGCGACACCGACGACGAGGTGTTCCGGGCCGCGGAGGAGCTGGGCATCGACCTGTCCCGCCGCGAGCCGTCGTCCGTCGAGGACGTCTGATCCGCTGCCGGCCGGCTCCTGACCACCGGGGCCGGCCGGCCCCCCACTTCGCCAGAAGAAGAGAACTAGCCCCGGGAAAGGGGTCCACTCAGTGCTCGACGTCAACTTCTTCGACGAGCTCCGCATCGGTCTGGCCACCGGCGACGACATCCGCCAGTGGTCGCACGGTGAGGTGAAGAAGCCCGAGACCATCAACTACCGGACCCTGCGTCCGGAGAAGGACGGTCTCTTCTGCGAGAAGATCTTCGGTCCCACCCGGGACTGGGAGTGCTACTGCGGCAAGTACAAGCGCGTCCGCTTCAAGGGCATCATCTGTGAGCGCTGCGGCGTCGAGGTGACCCGCGCCAAGGTGCGGCGTGAGCGGATGGGCCACATCGAGCTGGCCGCGCCGGTCACCCACATCTGGTTCTTCAAGGGCGTCCCCTCGCGCCTGGGCTACCTGCTCGACCTGGCGCCCAAGGACCTCGAGAAGATCATCTACTTCGCCGCCTACCTGATCACCTCGGTCGACGACGAGGCGCGCCACCGCGACCTCCCGACCATCGAGGCCGAGATCAGCGCGGAGAAGCACAACCTCGAGAGCCGGCGCGACGCCGACGTCGAGGCCCGCCAGCAGAAGCTCGAGGCCGACCTGGCCGAGCTCGAGGCGGAGGGCGCCAAGTCCGACGTCCGCCGCAAGGTGCGCGAGGGCGGCGAGCGCGAGATGCGCCAGCTGCGCGACCGCGCCCAGCGGGAGATCGACCGCCTCGAGGAGGTGCTCGACACCTTCCGCAAGCTCGAGGTCAAGCAGCTCATCGCCGACGAGGGCCTCTACCGCGAGCTGCGCGACCGCTTCGGTGAGTACTTCGAGGGCGGCATGGGTGCCGCGGCCCTGCAGAAGCTGCTGGCCGACTTCGACCTCGACGCCGAGGCCGCCTCGCTGCGCGACACCATCCGCAACGGCAAGGGCCAGCGCAAGCTGCGGGCCCTCAAGCGGCTGAAGGTCGTCGCGGCGTTCCAGCAGACGCGCAACTCGCCCATGGGCATGGTGCTCGACTGCGTGCCGGTCATCCCGCCGGACCTGCGCCCGATGGTGCAGCTCGACGGTGGCCGCTTCGCCACCAGCGACATGAACGACCTGTACCGCCGGGTCATCAACCGCAACAACCGGCTCAAGCGGCTGCTCGACCTCGGCGCGCCCGAGATCATCGTGAACAACGAGAAGCGGATGCTGCAGGAGTCCGTGGACGCGCTGTTCGACAACGGCCGCCGCGGCCGGCCGGTCACCGGCCCGGGCAACCGTCCCCTGAAGTCCCTGAGCGACCTGCTCAAGGGCAAGCAGGGCCGGTTCCGGCAGAACCTGCTCGGCAAGCGCGTCGACTACTCCGGCCGCTCGGTCATCGTCGTCGGCCCGCAGCTGAAGCTGCACCAGTGCGGCCTGCCCAAGCAGATGGCGCTGGAGCTGTTCAAGCCCTTCGTCATGAAGCGGCTGGTCGACCTCAACCACGCGCAGAACATCAAGTCCGCCAAGCGCATGGTCGAGCGCGCCCGTCCCGTCGTCTGGGACGTGCTCGAGGAGGTCATCACCGAGCACCCGGTGCTGCTGAACCGGGCGCCGACGCTGCACCGCCTGGGCATCCAGGCCTTCGAGCCGCAGCTGGTCGAGGGCAAGGCCATCCAGATCCACCCGCTGGTCTGCACCGCGTTCAACGCGGACTTCGACGGTGACCAGATGGCGGTGCACCTGCCGCTGTCGGCCGAGGCGCAGGCCGAGGCCCGCATCCTCATGCTGTCGAGCAACAACATCCTGAGCCCGGCCGACGGTCGCCCGATCACCGCGCCGACCCAGGACATGGTGCTGGGCCTGTACCACCTGACCACCCTGGTGCCGAGCCGGTACGAGGCCGACGGTGGGCGTCCGGCGGCCTTCGGGTCGACGGCCGAGGCGATCATGGCGTTCGACAAGGGCGCCCTGGGCCTGCAGGAGCGGGCGCTCATCCGCCTCGACGAGGTGTTCGGCGTCGACAACGGCAAGGTCAACCCCGCGTGGGAGCAGCCGGCCGACTGGGCGCCGGGTGCGCCGGCGCTGGTCGAGACCAGCCTGGGCCGCGTGCTGTTCAACGAGGCCCTGCCCGAGGACTACCGCTTCGTCAACTACCAGGTGCCGAAGAAGGAGCTCGGGGCGATCGTCAACGACCTCGCCGAGCGCTACCCCAAGGTGCAGGTCGCGGCGACCCTGGACGCCCTCAAGTCGGCCGGTTTCCGCTGGGCCACCCGCTCGGGCGTCACGATCGCCATCGACGACGTCGTCACGCCGCCGGCCAAGCAGGAGATCCTCGACCGGCACGAGAACGAGGCCCGGCAGATCGAGCGGCAGTACGAGCGCGGTGTCATCACCGACGCCGAGCGCCGCGGCGAGCTGATCGAGATCTGGACCCGCGCGCGGGCCGAGGTCAGCCAGGCGATGGTGGACAACTTCCCGACCACCAACCCGGTCTGGGTCATGGTCAACTCGGGCGCCCGAGGCAACATGATGCAGATCAGCCAGATCGCCGGCATGCGCGGTCTGGTGGCCAACCCGAAGGGCGAGATCATCCCGCGGCCGATCAAGGCCAACTTCCGGGAGGGTCTGTCCGTGCTGGAGTACTTCATCTCCACGCACGGTGCCCGCAAGGGCCTGGCCGACACCGCCCTGCGGACCGCGGACTCCGGGTACCTCACCCGGCGGCTGGTCGACGTCTCCCAGGACGTCATCATCCGCGAGGAGGACTGCGGCACCGAGCGCGGCGTCATCATGCCGATCGCCACGGTGGTCGACGGGGTCCTCACCCGGGACGCGCACGTCGAGACCAGCGTCTACGCCCGCTCCCTGGCCGCCGACGTGGTGGCCGAGGACGGCACGCTGGTCGCGCAGGCCGGCCAGGACCTGGGCGACGTGCTCATCGGCGCGCTGGTCGACGCCAACGTGGCCGAGGTCAAGGTCCGCTGCGTGCTGACCTGCGAGTCCCTGCTGGGCACCTGCGCGACCTGCTACGGCCGGTCGCTGGCCACCGGCAAGCTCGTCGACGTCGGCGAGGCGGTCGGCATCATCGCCGCCCAGTCGATCGGTGAGCCCGGCACCCAGCTGACGATGCGCACCTTCCACACCGGTGGTGTCGCGGGTGAGGACATCACCCACGGTCTCCCGCGTGTGGTGGAGCTCTTCGAGGCCCGCGTCCCCAAGGGCAAGGCCCCGATCGCCGAGCTGGCCGGCTCCGTCCGGATCGAGGACGGCGAGCAGTTCCGCAAGCTGACCATCACCCCGGACGACGGCTCCGACGAGGTCGTCTACGACAAGCTGTCGCGCCGGTCGCGGCTGCGGGTCGAGGACGGCGCCCACGTCGAGGTCGGCGAGCAGCTCACCGAGGGCGCGGTGGACCCGCACGAGGTGCTGCGGATCATGGGCCCGCGCGAGGTGCAGCTGCACCTGGTCCGCGAGGTCCAGGAGGTCTACCGCAGCCAGGGCGTGTCGATCCACGACAAGCACATCGAGGTGATCATCCGGCAGATGCTCAAGCGGGTGACCATCATCGACTCGGGCGCCACGGAGTTCCTCCCCGGTGCGCTGGTCGAGCGGACGCTGTTCGAGACCGAGAACCGCCGCGTCGTCGCCGAGGGCGGCGAGCCGGCCTCGGCCCGTCCGGTGCTCATGGGCATCACCAAGGCCTCGCTCGCGACCGAGTCGTGGCTGTCGGCCGCCTCCTTCCAGGAGACGACCAAGGTGCTCACCGACGCCGCGATCCAGGGCAAGAGCGACAGCCTGCTCGGCCTCAAGGAGAACGTGATCATCGGCAAGCTGATCCCGGCGGGTACGGGCATCAGCCGCTACCGGAACATCACGGTCGAGCCGACCGAGGAGGCCCGCGCCGCCGTCTACACGATGGCCGGGTACGACGACGGGCAGTACTACAGCCCCGACGTCTTCGGTGCCGGCTCCGGTGAGGCCGTGCGCCTCGAGGAGTACGACTGGCGAGGCTGATCCCCGCAGCACGTGAGGAGGGCCCCGCAGATCGCGAGATCTGCGGGGCCCTCCCGCGTCTGGGGTGCCGGCACGATCAGGTCACCTGATCGTGCTGCGTCCTGGCTCACCGTGGGAGGTGAGCCAGGACGCGCTCAGGTGAGCTCGGACGACGACGGCGTCACGTGACGCAAGATGTGCCCTATCCGTCGGCCAGGCGGCGCATGGTCTCCACGGTGCGCAGCCGGCCCTCGCGGCTGTCGTCGAGCGGCTGCAGCGCGATGGTGGTGACCCCGGCCTCGGCGTAGGCGGCGACCCGCTCGGCCACGTAGGACTCCGGCCCGATGAGCGACACCTTCCGGACGAACTCCTCCGGCAGTGCGGCCGCGGCCTCGTCCTTGCGTCCGGACAGGTAGAGGTCCTGCACGGTCTCGGCGGCGTCGTCGTACCCGTAGCGCCGGGCGAGGTCGTTGTAGAAGTTCTTGCCCTTGGCCCCCATGCCGCCGACGTAGAGCGCCAGGTGCGGCCGCACCGCGTCGTGCAGGTGGTCGACGTCCTCCCCGATCGCCACCGGGACGCCGCAGATGACCTGCAGCTCGCCGAGCTCGGGGTCGCGCTTGGCCTTCCCGGCCCGCAGGGCGTCGCCCCAGACGTCGTCGGCGCGCTCGGGCATGAACCAGATCGGCTCCCACACCTCGGCGATCTCGGCGGCGAGCTCGACGTTCTTGGGACCCAGCGCGGCGAGCATGACCGGGATCCGCTCGCGGACCGGGGTGTTGATCAGCTTGAGCGGCTTGCCCAGGCCGGTGCCCTGGTCGGCCGGCAGCGGGACGGTGTACTTCGGGCCCTCGTGCACCAGCCGGTCACGCCGCCACACCTGCCGGCAGATCTCCACGACCTCCCGGGTGCGCTGCAACGGGGCGTCGTAGGGGACGCCGTGCCAGCCCTCGATGACCTGCGGGCCGGAGGCGCCCAGGCCGAGGGTGAAGCGGCCCCCGGAGACGAAGTCCAGGCCGGCCGCGGTCATCGCCGTCAGCGCCGGCGTGCGGCTGTAGATCGGCAGGATCGCGCTCATCAGCTCGACGCGCTGGGTGACGGCGGCCAGGTACCCGAGCTGGCTCACGGCGTCGAAGGTGTAGACCTCCGCGCACATCGCGAGGTCGAGCCCGGCGGCCTCCAGGTCGACGATCTCCGCCGCCGTCTCCTGGAACCCCCCGGCGTAACTGGCCTGGATGCCGATGCGCACCTGCACTCCTCTGGTCGGCGGCGCCCGCGTCGGCGCCACGGCGACCGTAGCGGGTGCGCCCGGCCGGTCCCCCGGGCTCGGGGCGGCTCAGGCGGTGCGGCTGCGCAGCGGGCGGATGGCGCCCACGACCTCGGTCACCACACGGACGCCGTCGACGTCGCGGGGCACCCGGCCGGCCGCGTCGGAGTCGGCGACGTCGACCTTGACGACGTACCCGCTGTCGCGCCGGGCCAGGCCGATGCCGACGACGCCGGGCTGGGCGGACAACTGGGTGGCCAGGGCGCTCTTGGCGGCACGGGCGGCGGCACGGTCGGTCACGAGGGCTCCTCGCTGGCGCCCGCCGGCCGGGAGCCCGGGGCGAGGAAGGCCCCGGGCGGACGGGCGGGCTCGGTCACCTCCCCATGGTGCCTCGTCCCCGCCCGGAGCGACATCCCCCTGACCTGGGGACTTCGCTCAGGAGGCGACCCACTCCGCCCCGAGCTCCGCCAGCACGGTCGCCAGCGGGTTGGCGAAGGTCAGCCCGGCGCCGGTGCTCCCGCCCTGGGTGCTGCCCGCGAACAGCAGGGCCAACGGCGCGCGGTCGCTGCTGCGCCAGATCACCGACCCGCTGTCGCCGCCGGCGGAGAACGCCCCTGACAGGCCCTCGATCTCGATCTGGTCGTCGAAGAGGTGCACGCCGTCGTCGTACTGGACGGCGACCCCGTCGACCTCCACCGCCGTGATCCGCCCGCGCGTGTGCCCGGTGGTCCGGCCGACCTTCTCCACCTCCTCGTCGGGCTCGAGGTCGACCCCGTCGGGCACCGTGGTGCCGAGCGGGCCGCCCGGGAGGCCGCCCGGGTCGGCCTCGACCCCGTCGTCGACCGTGGCCGCCGCGGCGTCGACCCGGTTGGCGCGGTCGGTCAGGCGCACGGCGGCGGCCAGCGTGGCCACCCGGTCGGCGGGCGTGCCGCCGTCGGCGGGGCCCGGCTGCAGCACCGCGTCGCCGACCGCGCCGGTGTCGGTGGCGGCCAGCACGTGGTTGTTCGACAGCACGGCCAGCCGGCCGCCGAGCCGGACGAAGCCCCCCAGGGTCCCGGCGCTGACCGTCGGGTGCGCCACCGACAGCCCGGGGACCAGCGGCCGGGTGCGTCGCTGCAGCTGCCCGGGGGAGCGGGCCGGCTGAGGCACTATCGGCCCGGTCACCCGGACGTCGACCTCGGCGCGGACGGCGTCCTCGAGGCCGGTGAGCAGCACCCGCGCGTCGGCCTCCGCCGCCACCCGGATGGCCAGGTGGGCCCGGCCGGGGGAGACCGGGGCCAGCCCGATCGCCGGCCGCGTCCACAGCCGGCCGCCGAGGTCGCTCGCGGTGACCAGGGGGAAGCCCTCGGCCAGCCGCGCGGTGAGGCGCGCCTTGAGCTCGCGCGCCGAGTCGATGAGCACGGAGACCTCCGTTGCGGTGAGTGGCTCTGCTGCGACCGACCGTAGGGGGCACCACCGACAGTCGCGCGTCCCCGCGGCCCCCGGCGAGCCCCTGCGGTGCCCGTGCCGACGGCGTCGCGGGCCTGGCGGACCGCCCGTCGGGCGGTACAGTGCTCGCCACCCCGGGCCGGCGGAACAGCCCGGCGCGGCCGCCGGGAATACCGGCAGGGCGCGCGCCGCTGCACCTGTCGAGTCGGTCCGGACGTGAGGTTGGCCTCGCCCGCTGGGCGCCCGGGACCCGGCTTTGACCGCCTCCCGGACCGCGGGTATCGTGGTCAGCCGTGCCCAGGGTGCCCTGGGCCTGCTCCCGTTCGCGGTGCGCCTGGGTGTCCGGAGGTCCGTCCTCCTGGCCGCGGGTCCGCCCCGGAGGGCCGCCCCGCGGGGTGGCGCCCGGAGGTGGCGGCGCCGAGTCGCGGGGGGCGACCCGTCCGGTTCGACCACCGGCCGGTCCTGGGGTCGGCGACACGCCCGACCGCGGGGGCCGGTGAGTGGCTCGCGACCAGGGTGGACACCCCGGCAGGACCGGCACCGGCGACACGACAGCAGCACCGTCCACAGCACGACCCAGCGCAGGTAGGAGATCCAGGCCACCCATGCCCACGATCAACCAGCTGGTCCGCAAGGGCCGCGAGGACAAGGTCGAGAAGACCAAGACCCCGGCGTTGAAGGGCTCCCCTCAGCGTCGTGGCGTGTGCACCCGCGTGTACACGACGACGCCGAAGAAGCCGAACTCGGCGCTGCGCAAGGTCGCTCGCGTCCGCCTCACCAGTGGCATCGAGGTGACCGCGTACATCCCGGGCGTCGGCCACAACCTGCAGGAGCACTCGATGGTGCTCGTGCGCGGCGGTCGCGTGAAGGACCTCCCGGGTGTGCGCTACAAGATCATCCGCGGCTCGCTGGACACCCAGGGCGTCCGCAACCGCAAGCAGGCTCGCAGCCGGTACGGCGCGAAGAAGGAGAAGAGCTGACATGCCGCGCAAGGGCCCCGCGCCGCGCCGTCCGCTGGCTGCCGACCCGGTCTACCAGTCGCCGCTGGTCACCCAGCTGGTGAACAAGGTCCTGGTCGACGGCAAGCGCTCGGTCGCCGAGTCGATCGTCTACGGCGCCCTCGAGGGCTGCCGCGCCAAGACCGACACCGACCCGGTGGTCACGCTCAAGCGCGCGCTGGACAACGTCAAGCCGGCCCTCGAGGTCCGCAGCCGCCGCGTCGGTGGTGCGACCTACCAGGTCCCGGTCGAGGTCCGCGCCTCGCGCAGCACCACCCTGGGCCTGCGCTGGCTGATCCAGTACAGCCGCGCGCGCCGCGAGAAGACGATGACCGAGCGCCTCATGAACGAGCTGCTCGACGCCAGCAACGGCCTCGGTGCCGCGGTCAAGCGCCGCGAGGACACCCACAAGATGGCCGAGTCGAACAAGGCCTTCGCGCACTACCGCTGGTAGTCGCACCCCCGCTGGTGACACACCCCGTCCACCAGCACCCGCCGGCGGGAGCGCCGGGCCACCCCCGGACGACCCGCACGCGGACCAGAGACGAAGAGGAGTGAGGAATGGCCGACAACAAGGCCCAGCTCGCCAAGACCCGCAACATCGGGATCATGGCGCACATCGACGCGGGCAAGACCACGACGACCGAGCGCATCCTCTTCTACACCGGTATCAACTACAAGATCGGTGAGGTCCACGACGGCGCGGCCACGATGGACTGGATGGAGCAGGAGCAGGAGCGCGGCATCACCATCACGTCGGCCGCGACGAAGTGCACCTGGAACGGTCACGACATCAACATCATCGACACCCCGGGGCACGTCGACTTCACCGTCGAGGTGGAGCGGTCCCTGCGCGTGCTCGACGGTGCGGTGGCCGTGTACGACGGTGTCGCCGGCGTGGAGCCGCAGACCGAGCAGGTCTGGCGGCAGGCCGAGAAGTACGGCGTCCCGCGGATGTGCTTCGTCAACAAGCTCGACCGCACCGGCGCGAACTTCTTCCGCTGCGTCGACATGATGGTCGAGCGGCTCGGCGCCAACCCCGCCGTGCTGCAGCTGCCCATCGGTGCCGAGGCCGACTTCATCGGCGTCGTCGACCTGGTCGAGATGCGCGCGCTCACCTGGCGCGGTGAGACCAAGATGGGCGAGGACTACGCCGTCGAGGAGATCCCCGCCGAGCTCGCCGACCAGGCCGCGGAGTACCGCGAGAAGCTGCTCGAGGCCGTCGCCGAGACCGACGACACGATCATGGAGTCCTACCTCGGCGGTGAGGAGATCACCGTCGAGCAGCTGAAGGCCGCCATCCGCAAGGCGACCATCAACGCCCAGATCAACCCGGTCCTCACCGGCACGGCGTTCAAGAACAAGGGCGTGCAGCCCCTGCTCGACGCCGTCGTCGACTACCTGCCCAGCCCGCTGGACATCGAGTCGATCGTCGGCACCGCCCTCGACGGCGAGACCGAGGTCCTGCGGCACGCCGACGAGGACGAGCCGTTCTCGGCGCTGGCCTTCAAGATCCAGACCGACCAGCACCTCGGCAAGCTCACCTACATCCGGGTCTACTCCGGTCGGCTCAACTCCGGGTCCCCGGTGCTCAACAGCACCAAGGACCGCAAGGAGCGGATCGGCAAGATCTACCAGATGCACGCCAACAAGCGCGAGGAGCGCGAGGGCGTGGGTGCCGGCCAGATCGTCGCCGTCGTCGGCCTCAAGCAGACGACGACGGGGGACACCCTCAGCGACCCGCAGAACCCGGTGATCCTGGAGTCGATGACCTTCCCGGCGCCGGTCATCTCGGTGGCCATCGAGCCGAAGACCAAGGGCGACCAGGAGAAGCTGGGCACGGCCATCCAGAAGCTGGCCGAGGAGGACCCGACCTTCCAGGTCAAGCTCGACGAGGAGACCGGCCAGACGGTCATCTCCGGCATGGGCGAGCTGCACCTGGAGATCCTGGTCGACCGCATGCGGCGCGAGTTCCGCGTCGAGGCCAACGTCGGCAAGCCGCAGGTGGCCTACCGCGAGACCATCCGCAAGGCGGTCGAGAAGGTCGACTACACCCACAAGAAGCAGACGGGTGGGTCCGGCCAGTTCGCCAAGGTGCAGGTCACCCTGGAGCCGCTCGAGGTCTCCGGCGACGGCCCGACCTACGAGTTCGTCAACGCCGTCACCGGTGGTCGCATCCCGCGGGAGTACATCCCCTCGGTCGACCAGGGCATGCAGGACGCCATGCAGTACGGCATCCTCGCCGGCTACCCGGTCGTGGGCGTCAAGGCGACCCTGATCGACGGCCAGTACCACGAGGTCGACTCCTCGGAGATGGCCTTCAAGATCGCCGGCTCGATGGTCTTCAAGGAGGCCGCGCGCAAGGCCAGCCCGGCCCTGCTCGAGCCGATGATGGCCGTCGAGGTCGTCACGCCCGAGGACTACATGGGTGACGTCATCGGCGACCTGAACTCCCGGCGCGGGATGATCCAGGCGATGGAGGAGCGCTCCGGCGCCCGCGTCGTCCGGGCCCTGGTCCCGCTCTCGGAGATGTTCGGCTACGTGGGCGACCTGCGCAGCCGCACCCAGGGGCGGGCGAGCTACACCATGGTGTTCGACTCGTACGCCGAGGTCCCGCAGAACGTGGCCAAGGAGATCATCGCCAAGGCCACCGGCGAGTGATCGCCGGGCGGGGTACGTCCCCGCCCGGCCCCCCGCAAGCCCACCCCAGCGTCAGCACGACTGCGACACCACGAGGAGAGGAACCCAGTGGCCAAGGCCAAGTTCGAGCGGACCAAGCCGCACGTCAACATCGGCACCATCGGGCACATCGACCACGGCAAGACCACCCTGACCGCGGCGATCACCAAGGTCCTGCACGACAAGTACCCGGACCTCAACGAGGCGTCGGCCTTCGACCAGATCGACAAGGCGCCCGAGGAGAAGGCCCGCGGCATCACGATCTCGATCGCCCACGTCGAGTACCAGACCGAGAACCGGCACTACGCCCACGTCGACTGCCCGGGTCACGCCGACTACATCAAGAACATGATCACCGGTGCGGCGCAGATGGACGGCGCCATCCTGGTGGTCGCCGCCACCGACGGCCCGATGCCGCAGACCAAGGAGCACGTCCTCCTGGCCCGCCAGGTCGGCGTCCCCTACATCGTCGTGGCGCTCAACAAGGCCGACATGGTCGACGACGAGGAGATCCTCGAGCTCGTCGAGCTGGAGGTCCGCGAGCTGCTCAGCGAGTACGAGTTCCCGGGCGACGACGTCCCCGTGGTCCGCGTCTCGGCGCTCAAGGCCCTCGAGGGCGACGCCGAGTGGGGCGACAAGCTCATGGAGCTCATGAACGCCGTCGACACGGCGATCCCCGAGCCGCAGCGTGAGATCGACAAGCCTTTCCTCATGCCGGTCGAGGACGTCTTCACCATCACCGGCCGCGGCACCGTCGTGACCGGTCGCGTGGAGCGCGGCATCGTCAAGGTGTCGGAGGAGGTCGAGATCGTCGGCATCCGCCCGAACTCGACCAAGACCACCGTCACCGGCGTCGAGATGTTCCGCAAGCTGCTCGACCAGGGCCAGGCCGGCGACAACGTCGGTCTGCTGCTGCGCGGCATCAAGCGCGAGGACGTGGAGCGCGGCCAGGTCGTCGTGAAGCCCGGCTCGATCACCCCGCACACCAACTTCGAGGGTTCGGTCTACATCCTCTCGAAGGACGAGGGTGGCCGTCACACGCCGTTCTTCAACAACTACCGTCCGCAGTTCTACTTCCGGACGACCGACGTCACCGGCGTCGTGACCCTGCCGGCCGGCACCGAGATGGTCATGCCGGGCGACAACACCGAGATGACGGTCGAGCTGATCCAGCCGATCGCCATGGAGGAGGGCCTGCGGTTCGCCATCCGTGAGGGTGGCCGCACCGTCGGCGCCGGTCGCGTCACCAAGATCCTCAAGTAGCACCCCCGACGGGCGGCGGCCGCTTGCCGGCCGCCGCCCGTCCTCGGGTGGTCGCTCGTGCACCTGTGTGCACCGCCACCCCTCCCGCTGGGGCCAGACCGGATGACGTCCGGACGCACCCGGCGTTCCCCAGCTAGCAGAACAGCGATCGGCAGGAGCGAGAGACAGCGATGGCGGGACAGAAGATCCGCATCAGGCTGAAGGCCTACGACCACGAGGCGATCGACGCCTCGGCGCGGCGCATCGTGGACACGGTCACGAAGACCGGAGCGCGCGTCGTCGGCCCGGTGCCGCTGCCGACCGAGAAGAACGTGTACTGCGTCATCCGGTCGCCGCACAAGTACAAGGACTCGCGCGAGCACTTCGAGATGCGCACGCACAAGCGGCTCATCGACATCCTCGACCCGACGCCGAAGACGGTCGACGCGCTCATGCGCATCGACCTGCCGGCCTCGGTCGACGTCAACATCCAGTAAGGGACCGAGACCAGTCATGGCGAGTACGTTCCGCGGGCTCCTCGGCGAGAAGCTGGGGATGACCCAGGTCTTCGACGAGAACAACCGCATCGTGCCGGTGACCGTCGTCAAGGCGGGCCCCAACGTGGTGACGCAGGTGCGCACCCCCGAGGTCGACGGCTACTCGGCCGTCCAGCTCGGCTTCGGCGAGATCGACCCCCGCAAGGTGAACAAGCCCGAGGGCGGCCACTTCGCGAAGGCCGGCGTCACGCCGCGCCGCCACCTCGTGGAGCTGCGCACCGAGGACGCCGCGCAGTACACGGTCGGCCAGGAGCTGACCGCCGAGGTGTTCGAGGGCGTCGCCAAGGTCGACGTCATCGGCACGAGCAAGGGCAAGGGCACCGCCGGTGTCATGAAGCGTCACGGCTTCCGGGGCCTGGGTGCCGCGCACGGCACGCAGCGCAAGCACCGGTCGCCGGGCTCCATCGGTGGCGCCTCGACCCCCGGCCGCGTCTTCAAGGGCCTGCGCATGGCCGGCCGCATGGGCGCGGTCAAGACCACCACGCTCTCGCTCGTCGTCCACAAGGTCGACGCCGAGCGCGGCCTGATCCTGATCAAGGGTGCCGTCCCCGGCCCGAAGGGTGGGCTCGTGCTCGTCCGCTCGGCCGTCAAGGGCGGTCCCGTGGGGAGTGACAACCAGTGACCCGCTCGACCGTGACCGAGGGCGCGCGCGCCGACCGCCAGGTCGACGTCCGCACGCCGGCCGGGGAGACCGCCGGCAGCGTGACGCTGCCCGGTGACCTCTTCGACGCGTCGGCCAACGTCTCGCTGCTGCACCAGGTGGTGGTGGCCCAGCTCGCCGCCGCCCGCCAGGGCACGCACGCGACCAAGACGCGTGGCGACGTCAGCGGCGGTGGCGTCAAGCCCTACCGCCAGAAGGGCACCGGCCGCGCCCGCCAGGGCTCGATCCGTGCCCCGCAGTTCTCCGGCGGTGGCACCGTCCACGGCCCGCAGCCGCGCGACTACTCGCAGCGCACGCCCAAGAAGATGAAGGCCGCCGCCCTGCGCGGTGCCCTCTCCGACCGGGCGCGCGAGGGCCGCGTGCACGTCGTCACCACCTTCGTCGACGGGGACGCCCCCAAGACCAAGGCCGCGCTGGCCACGCTCGACGCCGTCAGCACCGCCAAGCGGGTGCTCGTGGTCCTCGACCGCGACGACGTCCTCAACTGGGTGAGCCTGCGCAACGAGCCGCGCGTGCACCTGATCGAGGCCGGCCAGCTCAACACCTACGACGTGCTGGTCAGCGACGAGGTCGTCTTCACCGAGACCGCGCTCGCCGAGTTCGTGGCCGGTCCGCACGGCGGTGACCGCGTCTCGCTGGCCAAGCCGGACCTGACGACGCCGGACATCCCCGGCGCCATCCCGTCCGTGCAGCCGGCCCGCGGCCAGGGCACCACCGACCTGGACATCGCCGGCGACACCGCCGCTGACGACGCCGCTGACGACGCCGACGTCGTGACCGACACCGCCACCGAGGAGACCAAGTGAGCGTCCGCGACCCCCGGGACGTCCTGCTGACGCCGGTCATCTCGGAGAAGAGCTACGGGCTGCTGGACGACAACCAGTACACGTTCGTGGTCCTCCCCGAGGCGAACAAGACGCAGATCAAGATCGCCGTCGAGCAGGTCTTCAACGTGAAGGTCCTGTCCGTCAACACGATCAACCGCCAGGGCAAGCGCAAGCGCAGCCGCGGCGGACGCATGGGCAAGCGCAAGGACACCAAGCGCGCCATCGTCTCCGTCGCCCCCGGCGACCGCATCGAGATCTTCGGTGGTCCCGGCGCCTAGGCGCCCGGGCCGTACGGACCAGAGACAGAGGAACTGAGTCAGCAATGGCTATCCGCAAGTACAAGCCGACGACGCCGGGCCGCCGCGGCTCCAGCGTCGCCGACTTCGCCGAGGTCACCCGCGACCATCCCGAGAAGTCGCTGGTCCGGCCGCTGCACGGCCGCGGTGGGCGCAACGTCCACGGGAAGGTGACCGCTCGCCACCAGGGCGGCGGCCACAAGCGCGCCTACCGCCTGATCGACTTCCGCCGGGCGGACAAGGACGGCGTGCCGGCCAAGGTCGCGCACATCGAGTACGACCCGAACCGCACCTCGCGGATCGCGCTCCTGCACTTCGCCGACGGCGAGAAGCGCTACATCATCGCGCCGGCGCGGCTCAAGCAGGGCGACACGGTGGAGTGCGGCCCCTCGGCCGACATCAAGCCCGGCAACAACCTGCCGCTGCGCAACATCCCGGTCGGCACGGTGGTGCACGCCATCGAGCTGCGTCCCGGTGGCGGCGCCAAGATCGCCCGCTCGGCCGGCACCAGCGTCCAGCTGGTCGCCCGTGAGGGCCGTTTCGCCCAGCTGCGCATGCCGTCGGGCGAGATCCGCAACGTCGACGTGCGCTGCCGCGCCACCGTCGGCGAGGTGGGCAACGCCGAGCAGTCGAACATCAACTGGGGCAAGGCCGGCCGCATGCGGTGGAAGGGCAAGCGCCCGACCGTCCGCGGTGTCGCCATGAACCCCGTGGACCACCCGCACGGTGGTGGTGAGGGCAAGACCTCCGGTGGTCGCCACCCGGTGAACCCGAAGGGCAAGCCCGAGGGCCGCACGCGCAAGCGCAAGGCCAGCGACGCCCTGATCGTGCGCCGTCGCCGCACCAACAAGAAGCGCTGAGCGGGTAGAGGAGTCCGACAGACATGCCACGCAGCCTGAAGAAGGGCCCGTTCGTCGACGACCACCTGCTCAAGAAGGTGGACGCGCAGAACGAGAAGGGCACCAAGACGGTCATCCGGACCTGGTCGCGGCGCTCGACGATCATCCCCGACATGCTCGGCCACACCATCGCCGTGCACGACGGGCGCAAGCACGTGCCGGTGTTCGTGACCGAGGCGATGGTCGGGCACAAGCTCGGCGAGTTCGCCCCCACCCGGACCTTCCGGGGCCACGTGAAGGACGACCGCCGGTCCCGGCGGGGCTGAGCACGGTCCCGGGAGAGAGAGACACGAGATGACTTCCCAGCTGGGAGAGGAGACGCAGGTCGCGCGGGCCACCGCCCGCTTCGTCCGCGTCACCCCGATGAAGGCACGCCGGGTGGTGGACCTCATCCGCTACCTGCCCACCGACGAGGCCCTGGCGCTGCTGCGGTTCGCCCCGCAGTCCGCCAGCGAGCCGGTGGCCAAGGTCGTCGCCAGTGCCGTCGCCAACGCCGAGCACAACCTGCGGCTGGACCCGGCCGCGCTCGTCGTCAGCGCCGCGTTCGTCGACGAGGGCCCCACGCTCAAGCGGATCCGTCCGCGGGCGCAGGGCCGGGCCTACCGCATCAACAAGCGGACCAGCCACATCACCGTCGAGGTGAGCGAGGTCGGCTCCAGCGCCGAGCTCGCCGGCAAGTCCCGCACCGCCCGCCGCCGCACCGGCCAGTCCGGCCCCGCCGTGCAGCAGACCGGCCAGCAGCAGGGCACGCAGCAGCGCGCCAACACGAGGGGAGGGACCCGCTAGTGGGTCAGAAGGTCAACCCGCACGGGTTCCGCCTGGGCATCACCACCGACTACAAGTCCCGGTGGTACGCCGACAAGCTCTACAAGGACTACGTCAAGGAAGACGTGGCCATCCGCAAGCTCATGACCAAGGGCATGGAGCGCGCCGGCATCTCGAAGGTGGAGATCGAGCGCACCCGTGACCGGGTCCGCGTCGACATCCACACCGCCCGGCCGGGCATCGTCATCGGCCGCCGCGGCGCGGAGGCCGACCGCATCCGCGGCGAGCTGGAGAAGCTGACCGGCAAGCAGGTGCAGCTCAACATCCTCGAGGTGAAGAACCCCGAGGCCGACGCCCAGCTGGTGGCGCAGGCCGTGGCCGAGCAGCTGTCGAGCCGGGTGAGCTTCCGCCGCGCGATGCGCAAGGCCATGCAGTCGGCCCAGCGCAGCCCGCAGGTCAAGGGCATCCGGGTGCAGTGCTCCGGGCGCCTCGGCGGCACCGAGATGAGCCGGTCGGAGTTCTACCGCGAGGGGCGCGTGCCGCTGCACACCCTGCGCGCGAACATCGACTACGGCCTGTACGAGGCCCGCACCACCTTCGGCCGCATCGGCGTCAAGGTGTGGATCTACAAGGGCGACGTCAGCGGCTCGCGTGCCGAGCGCGAGGCCCTCGAGGCCCTGGCCGCGCGGCAGCAGCGCCGCGAGCGCCCGCAGCGCCCCCGCCGGTCGGGCTCCAGCGGCACGACCGCCGGTGGCACCGAGGCCGGCCGCGCCGCGGCCGAGTCCTCCGGGGCGCCGGCGACCGGTCCGGACACCGCCGACAGCACCGTGGCCGTGACCTCCGGCGAGGTCGCGCCCGAGACGACCGTTGCCGAGGTCGCGGGTCCCGAGGGCACCGCGGCGGCCGAGGCGACCGCCACCGACACCCAGACGGAGGGCTGACACGTGCTGATCCCCCGGCGCGTCAAGCACCGCAAGCAGCACCACCCCGACCGCACCGGCCGGGCCAAGGGCGGCACCCAGATCAACTTCGGCGAGTACGCCATCCAGGCCCTCGAGCCGGCGTACGTCACGAACCGGCAGATCGAGTCGGCCCGTATCGCCATGACGCGGCACATCCGCCGTGGCGGCAAGGTGTGGATCTCGATCTACCCGGACCGTCCGCTCACCAAGAAGCCGGCCGAGACCCGCATGGGTTCCGGCAAGGGCTCGCCCGAGTGGTGGGTCGCCAACGTGAAGCCCGGCCGGGTGCTCTTCGAGCTCTCCGGTGTGGCCGAGCCGGTGGCCCGCGAGGCCATGCGCCGCGCCATCCACAAGCTGCCCATGAAGTGCCGCTTCATCACGCGTGAAGGAGAGGTGTGATGGCTGCCGGTCTGACCGCTCCGGAGCTGCGCGAGCTCTCGGCCGACGAGCTCGCCACGCGGCTGCGTGAGCACAAGGAAGAGCTGTTCAACCTGAGGTTCCAGGTGGCCACCGGCCAGCTGGACAACAACCGGCGGCTGCAGACCGTCCGCCGCGACATCGCCCGGATCTACACGATCATGCGCGAGCGCGAGCTGGGTCTCTCGGCCGCCCCGAACGAGGGTGTGGCATGAGCGAGCCCGACAACACCGCCGTCGCCAGCGGTCCCGGCCTGGCCGGCCGCGGGTACCGCAAGGTCCGCGAGGGCCTCGTGGTCAGCGACAAGATGGACAAGACCATCGTCGTCGAGGTCGAGGACCGCGTGAAGCACGGCCTCTACGGCAAGGTCATCCGCCGGACCAGCAAGCTGAAGGCCCACGACGAGCAGGGGATCGCCGGCATCGGCGACCGCGTGCAGATCATGGAGACCCGGCCGCTGTCGGCCACCAAGCGGTGGCGACTGGTCGAGGTCGTCGAGAAGGCGAAGTAAGGGGTCCGGGCGTCCCTGTCCTGTGACGGACGGCCCCTCGTGGGACGTCCGGGGACCGGGTACCCTGGACGACTGGCGCCCCTCCGGGTGAGCGCCACATCCCGGTACCCGTGTCGGACGCACCGGCAGCCATCCGCTGCCGGTGCGTCCGCACGTGGGAACCGGACAGCCGGTTCACCGTTCCGGCCCGGCTGTCACCACCGAGATTGGGAGTAGCACGTGATCCAGCAGGAGTCGCGGCTGCGGGTCGCCGACAACACGGGTGCGAAGGAGATCCTCTGCATCCGGGTGCTCGGCGGCTCCGGGCGACGCTACGCGGGCATCGGTGACGTCATCGTGGCGACCGTCAAGGACGCGCTGCCGGGTGCCGGCGTCAAGCGCGGCGACGTCGTCAAGGCCGTCGTGGTCCGCACCGCCAAGGAGCGTCGGCGTCCCGACGGCTCCTACATCCGCTTCGACGAGAACGCCGCGGTGATCATCCGCGACAGCGGCGACCCGCGCGGGACCCGCATCTTCGGCCCCGTGGGCCGCGAGCTGCGCGACAAGCGCTTCATGCGGATCATCTCGCTGGCCCCGGAGGTGCTCTGACCATGGCCGCCACCAAGAAGACCGACACCAAGAAGAAGGCCCCCTCCATGAAGGTCAAGAAGGGCGACACGGTCGTCGTCCTGGCCGGCAAGGACAAGGGCGCGCGGGGCCGGGTCATCGCCGCCTACCCCCAGCTGCAGAAGGTCCTCGTCGAGGGCGTCGGCCGCATCAAGAAGCACACCCGCATCAGCTCCAACCAGCGGGGCGCCCAGCAGGGCGGGATCGTGACCCAGGAGGCTCCCATCCACGTGAGCAACGTGATGGTGATCGACTCCGAGGGGACGCCGACCCGGGTCGGCCACCGCAAGGACGAGGACGGCCGCACCATCCGGGTGTCGCGGCGGACCGGTAAGGACCTCTGACGATGACTGCACCCACCCGCGAGCTCCCGCGCCTGCTGGCGCACTACCGCGAGTCGATCGTGCCGGCCCTCCAGCAGGAGTACGGCTACGAGAACGTCATGCAGATCCCGCGGCTGACGAAGATCGTCGTCAACATGGGCGTCGGCGAGGCCACCCGCGACGCCAAGCTCATGGACGGCGCGGTGCGCGACCTGACCGCCATCACCGGCCAGCGGCCGGCCGTGGTCCGCGCCCGCAAGTCGATCGCCCAGTTCAAGCTGCGCGAGGGCATGCCCATCGGTGCCAAGGTCACCCTCCGCGGCGACCGCATGTGGGAGTTCCTCGACCGGCTCCTGGCGCTGGCCCTGCCCCGCATCCGCGACTTCCGCGGCCTGAACGCCAAGCAGTTCGACGGGCACGGCAACTACACCTTCGGGCTGACCGAGCAGTCGATGTTCCGCGAGATCGACGTCGACAAGATCGACCGTCCGCGGGGCATGGACATCACGCTGGTCACCACCGCGACCAACGACGAGGAGGGTCGCGAGCTGCTGCGCCTCCTGGGCTTCCCGTTCGCCGGCCAGCCCGTCGTCACCACCATCCGCTGAGCCGGGCCGAGGAGACAGACAGATGGCCAAGAAGGCGCTGATCAACAAGGCGGCCCGCAAGCCCAAGTTCGCGGTCCGCGGTTACACCCGCTGCCAGCGGTGCGGTCGACCGCACTCGGTCTTCCGCAAGTTCGGCCTGTGCCGGATCTGCCTGCGGGAGATGGCCCACGCCGGCGAGCTGCCGGGTGTGAGCAAGTCCAGCTGGTGAAGGACCCCGCTGCCCCCCACGCCTCGCACGCTCGGCGCGGGACCCTGCAGCGGGGCCGTTCCAGCACGTCACCACTTATGGATCGCCGAGAGGCCCACGCGAGGGACGCGTGCGGAACCGCGGCGAGAGAGGCACGACACCCATGACGATGACCGACCCGATCGCGGACATGCTCACGCGGCTGCGCAACGCGAACACGGCCTACCACGACTCGGCGCGCATGCCCTCGTCGAAGCTCAAGACGCACATCGCCGAGATCCTCCAGCAGGAGGGCTACATCGCCGGCTGGCGCGTCGACGAGGTCGAGCAGGACGGCACCACCCGCAAGGAGCTGGTGGTCGACCTGAAGTACGGCCCCAACCGCGAGCGCAGCATCGCCGGCGTGCGCCGGGTGTCCAAGCCGGGCCTGCGGGTCTACGCGAAGTCGAACGCCCTGCCGAAGGTGCTCGGCGGCCTCGGGGTGGCCATCATCTCCACCTCCACCGGGCTGCTGACCGACCGGCAGGCGACCAAGAAGGGCGTGGGCGGGGAAGTCCTCGCCTACGTCTGGTAAGAGGAGCGAGCGAGATGTCACGGATCGGACGACTGCCGATTCCGGTGCCGAGCGGCGTGGACGTCGCCATCGACGGGCAGACGGTCAACGTCACGGGCCCCAAGGGCACCCTGTCCCACACCGTCGCCGCGCCGATCACCGTCGCCCGCGGCGAGGACGGCGTCCTGGCCGTCACCCGCCCCGACGACCAGCGCGAGAGCAAGGCCCTGCACGGCCTGTCCCGCACCCTGATCGCCAACATGATCACCGGTGTCACCGAGGGCTACACCAAGACCCTCGAGATCGTCGGCGTGGGCTACCGCGTGCAGGCCCGGGGGACCGACCTCGAGTTCGCCCTCGGCTACAGCCACCCGGTCCCCGTGCGGGCCCCGGAGGGCATCAGCTTCACGGTCGAGTCGCCCACGCGCCTGCGCGTCACCGGCATCGACAAGCAGCAGGTCGGCCAGGTGGCCGCCAACATCCGCAAGCTGCGCCGGCCTGACCCGTACAAGGGCAAGGGCGTCCGCTACCAGGGCGAGGTCGTCAAGCGCAAGGTCGGGAAGACGGGTAAGTGATGGCACAGACCAGTTCACAGAGCGGGGCGAAGGTGGCCCGGGCGCACGCGCCCGTCGGCACCGACATCAGCACGCGCCGCCGCGTCTCGCGGCTGCGCCGCCACAACCGGCTGCGCAAGCGGGTCGGCGGCACCGCCGAGCGGCCGCGCATGGTGGTCAACCGCAGCTCGCGGCACATCCACGTCCAGGTCGTCGACGACACCGTCGGCCGTACCCTGGTGAGTGCCTCGACGCTGGACGCCAGCCTCCGCGGCGCCGAGGGCGACAAGTCCGCCCTGGCCCGCCGGGTCGGCGCCCTGGTCGCCGAGCGCGCCCAGGCCGCGGGCATCACCAAGGTCGTCTTCGACCGCGGCGGCAACCGCTACCAGGGCCGCATCGCCGCGCTGGCCGACGGCGCACGTGAGGGCGGGCTGGACTTCTGATGAAGAGCCTGACCCCGAAGGCGGCCGGTGCCCCGGCCGACGAGCAGATCGAGAGGGACGTCTGATGCCAGGACCACAGCGACGCGGCGGCGGCGCCGGCGGCGGCAACGACCGCCGCGACCGTCGTGACGGCGGGCGGGGGCCCGGTGGCGCACCCGCCGAGAAGAGCAACTACATCGAGCGCGTGGTGGCCATCAACCGCGTCTCGAAGGTCGTCAAGGGCGGCCGGCGCTTCAGCTTCACCGCGCTGGTGATCGTCGGCGACGGCGACGGCACCGTGGGTGTCGGCTACGGCAAGGCCAAGGAGGTGCCCGCGGCGATCGCCAAGGGCGTCGAGGAGGCCAAGAAGCACTTCTACAAGGTGCCGCGCATCGCCAGCACCATCCCGCACCCGGTGCAGGGTGAGGCGGCGGCCGGCGTCGTGCTGCTCAAGCCGGCCAGCCCCGGTACCGGTGTCATCGCCGGTGGTCCGGTGCGCGCCGTCCTGGAGTGCGCCGGCATCCACGACGTGCTGTCCAAGAGCCTCGGCTCGTCGAACCCGATCAACATCGTGCACGCCACCATGCAGGCGCTGAAGGACCTCGTCCGCCCCGAGGAGATCGCCGCCCGTCGTGGGCTGCCCCTCGAGGACGTCGCCCCGGCCGCCATGCTGCGGGCGCGTGCCGGTCAGGGGGTCTGACATGGCGCAGCTGAAGGTCACCCAGGTCCGGTCGGCGATCGGCACGAAGCCCAACCAGCGGCAGACGCTGCGCTCGCTGGGCCTCAAGCGGATCAACGACACGGTCGTGCAGGAGGACCGTCCCGAGATCCGCGGGATGGTCGCCGCGGTGACGCACCTCGTCGCCGTCGAAGAGATCTGAGCAGGGACCCCTCATGACCATCAAGATCCACCACCTGCGTCCGGCCCCGGGCGCCCACACCCCCAAGACGCGCGTCGGCCGTGGTGAGGGCTCCAAGGGCAAGACCGCCGGTCGCGGCACCAAGGGCACCGGCGCGCGCGGCAACACCTCCGCGCGCTTCGAGGGCGGTCAGACGCCGCTGCACATGCGGCTGCCCAAGATGTCCGGCTTCAAGAACCCGAACAAGGTCGTGTTCCAGGTCGTCAACCTCGACCGGATCGCGGCCCTGTTCCCCCAGGGCGGGCACGTCGACCCCGACACGCTCGCCGACGCCGGCGCGGTCCGCCGCGGCCGGCCGGTGAAGGTCCTCGGCACCGGTGAGCTGGGCGGCGTCCAGGTCACCGTGCACGCGCACGCCTTCTCCGCCTCCGCCGCGGAGAAGATCGCCGCCGCCGGGGGCAGCACCACCCGCATCTGAACGACGGACGACCCCCGGGGCCGCACCACCAGCCCCGGGGGTCGTCTGCTGTTCCCCGCCCGTCCTCCCGACGGGCCGGCCGCCGCCTCGCTGCAGCGCCCCCGCCGCGGACTCCCGCGTGGTGGGGCGCAGGGCGGCCCTCCGTCGTTGCTAACCTCGTCCGACCGATAAGGGGAGGGCACGTGCTGCAGGCGTTCGCCGCGGCGTTCCGGACGCCAGACCTCCGGCGAAAGTTGCTGTTCTCCCTGGCGATCATCGCCGTGTACCGGCTCGGTGCCGCCGTCCCGGGGCCGGGCGTCTCGGTGGAGGCGATCAACAGCTGTCTCGAGCAGGCGCAGGCCGGCAGTCAGCGCGACGTCTACTCGCTGGTGAACCTGTTCTCCGGTGGGGCGCTGCTGCGGCTGTCGATCTTCGCGCTCGGGATCATGCCGTACATCACCGCCAGCATCATCGTGCAGCTGCTGGTGGTGGTCATCCCGCGGTTCGAGCAGCTGAAGAAGGAAGGGCAGTCGGGGCAGCAGAAGCTGACCCAGTACACCCGCTACCTCACGATCGCCCTGGCGGTGCTGCAGAGCACCGGCATCATCGCCCTGGCCCGCAGCGGCCAGCTCTTCCCGGGCTGCCAGCAGGACATCATCCCGTCGGAGAGCGTCTGGACGACGGTCGTCCTGGTCATCACGCTGACCGCCGGTACCGCCGTGATCATGTGGCTCGGCGAGCTGCTCACCGAGAAGGGGATCGGCAACGGCATGTCCGTGCTGATCTTCACCTCGATCGCCGCGCGCATCCCGGCCGAGGGCGGTTCGATCCTGCAGACCCGCGGCGGCGTCGTCTTCGCCGTCGTCTGCGCGTTCGCGCTGCTGATCATCGGCGCGGTGGTCTACGTCGAACAGGCGCAACGGCGCATCCCGGTCCAGTACGCCAAGCGCATGGTCGGCCGCCGGATGTACGGCGGGACGTCGACCTACCTGCCGCTGAAGGTCAACCAGGCCGGCGTCATCCCGGTCATCTTCGCCTCGTCGCTGCTCTACCTGCCGCAGCTGATCACCCAGCTGCAGGGCGACGAGACCGGCCCGGTGCGCCAGTTCTTCGAGAACTACGTCATCGACCAGAGCAACGCGGTGCACGTGGCCCTGTACTTCGGCCTGATCGTGTTCTTCACGTACTTCTACGTGTCGATCACCTTCAACCCCGAGGAGCGGGCCGACGACATGAAGCGCTACGGCGGCTTCATCCCCGGCATCCGCCCCGGCCGACCCACGGCCGAGTACCTGCAGTACGTGCTGTCCCGGATCACCCTGCCCGGGTCGATCTACCTCGGTATCGTCGCGGTGCTGCCCAACTTCTTCCTGTCGATCACCCAGCAGGGGGCGAACCAGAACTTCCCGTTCGGCGGGACGGCAGTGCTGATCATGGTGGGAGTGGGCTTGGAGACGGTCAAGCAGATCGAGACGCAGCTCAACCAGCGCAACTACGAAGGGTTCCTGAAGTAGTGCGCATCGTGCTGCTCGGCCCTCCGGGAGCCGGCAAGGGGACCCAGGCGCAGATCATCGCCGGCGAGCTCGGCGTGCCGGCGATCTCCACCGGCGACATCTTCCGCGCCAACGTCAGCGGCCAGACGGAGCTGGGGCTCGAGGCCAAGGTCTACATGGACGCCGGCGACCTCGTCCCCGACGAGATCACCGTCGCCATGGTCAAGGACCGGCTGGCCGAGCCCGACGCCAAGGCGGGCTTCCTGCTCGACGGCTTCCCCCGCACCATCGCCCAGGCCGAGCAGCTGCGCGGCTCGCTCGACGAGCTCGGCCACCACCTCGACCGCGTGATCGAGCTCGTCGTCGAGGAGGAGGAGCTGGTGCGCCGGCTCTCCGGCCGGCGGATGCTCGTCGGCGGGGAGTGGGTGCAGCGCGACGACGACCGGCCCGAGACCGTCCGGCACCGGCTGGAGGTCTACCGGGAACAGACCGCACCGCTGTCGGGGTTCTACGACGGCGAGGGGCTGCTGTCGCGCATCGACGCGATCGGCACCATCGAGGAGGTCACCGCGCGCGTGATGACCGCACTCGGGCAGCCCGGACGGTCTGACCACAGCTGAGGGGCGGCGCCGCGCATGTCGGCCGGGATCCTGACCCGCCTCCCGCTGCTGGCGAAGTGGAGTGGACGCATGATCCAGATCAAGACGCCGCAGGAGATCGAGCTCATGCGCGGCGCCGGCCTCGTCGTCGCGAGGGCGATCGGCGCCGTGCGCGCCGCCGTCCGGCCGGGCGTGACCACCGGTGAGCTCGACGCCATCGCCGAGGACACCATCCGGTCGGCCGGGGCGGTTCCCTCGTTCCTGGGCTACCACGGCTTCACCGGCAGCATCTGCGCCTCGATCAACGACGAGGTCGTGCACGGCATCCCGGACCCGGGGCGGGTGCTCGCCGAGGGCGACAACATCTCCATCGACTGCGGTGCCATCCTCGACGGCTGGCACGGGGACTCCGCCGTCACCGTGACGGTCGGCCCGCCGTCGGCCGAGGACGCCGCGCTCATCGCCGTCACCGAGCGGAGCATGTGGGCGGGGCTGGCCCGGGCGGTCGCCGGCGGCCGGCTCACCGACATCAGCGCCGCCGTCGAGCAGGCGATCACCGCGGAGTCGCACCCCTACGGCATCGTCGACCACTACGGCGGCCACGGGATCGGCACCGAGATGCACCAGGACCCGCACGTCCTCAACTACGGCCGGCCCGGTCGCGGTCCCCGGCTGGTGCCCGGCCTGGCGCTCGCCATCGAGCCGATGGTGACCGTGGGCGACCCCGCCACCGTCGAGCTCGACGACGGCTGGACCGTGGTCACCAAGGACGGGTCACGGGCCGCGCACTTCGAGCACACCGTCGCCATCACCCCCGAGGGGCCCTGGGTCCTGACGGCGGAGGACGGCGGCGTCGCGGGGCTGGCCCCCTTCGGGATCACGCCCCGCACCTGAGGGAGGACCCTCCGCCGGGTCTCCGCTGTGACCGAGGCCGGGTTGGAGCGGTCCGTCGCAGCGGGGTACAGTGAACGACGGCGTTCGCGCCGCTCTGTCGTCGTGCTGTGGCCGCACGGCGCGGGGCGCCCTCGCGAGAGCGCCTGCACCACCTGGTCTGCAACCACCGCGCGCGACCTGCCGGCCCCGGCATGGTCGCACGCGACTCCAGCACCACACCACCAGCACCACCGAGTCAGGGAGGCCGTGTCGGGCATGGCGAAGAAGGACGGGGCCATCGAGGTCGAGGGTCGCGTCGTCGAGCCGCTGCCCAACGCGATGTTCCGGGTCGAGCTGCAGAACGGGCACCGGGTGCTCGCCCACATCAGCGGCAAGATGCGCCAGCACTACATCCGCATCCTGCCGGAGGACCGCGTCGTCGTGGAGCTCTCGCCCTACGACCTGACACGCGGTCGCATCGTCTACCGCTACAAGTGACCGCCGCCGACGCGGGGCACCTCCCGGTGCCGTGCGGGCGGCCATCGATCGACAGGAATGAGGGGCGGCACAGGTGAAGGTCCAGCCGTCGGTGAAGAAGATCTGCGACAAGTGCAAGGTGATCCGCCGGCACGGCCGGGTCATGGTCATCTGCGACAACGCCCGCCACAAGCAGCGGCAGGGCTGAGGGAGTACCTGAGACATGGCACGACTGGCCGGCGTCGACCTGCCCCGCGAGAAGCGGATGGAGATCGCGCTCACCTACATCTACGGGATCGGCAAGGCGCACGCCAAGGAGACCCTGGCGGCGACCGGTGTCAGCCCGGACCTGCGCGTCAAGGACCTCGGCGACGAGGACCTGCTGAAGCTGCGCGACTACATCGACGAGCACTTCCGCGTCGAGGGTGACCTCCGCCGCGAGGTGGCCGCGGACATCCGCCGCAAGATCGAGATCGGCGCCTACCAGGGTCTGCGGCACCGCCGCGGCCTGCCGGTGCACGGTCAGCGCACCCGCACCAACGCGCGCTCGAGCAAGGGCCCGCGCAAGACCATCGCCGGCAAGAAGAAGGCCGGCAAGAAGTAAGGCCGTCAGCGCGCCGTCGCAGCGACCCGTGAGGGCGGGAGCGACGGCGCGCGACGTGCTGCACCTGGCCACTGATCAGAAGGAAACCGGAGAGAGATGCCTCCCAGGGCTCGTGCCGCGGCCGGCGCCAAGAAGGTCCGCCGCAAGGAGAAGAAGAACGTCGCCCACGGCGCCGCGCACATCAAGAGCACGTTCAACAACACGATCGTGTCGATCACCGACCCGACCGGCAACGTGATCAGCTGGGCCTCCGCCGGCCACGTGGGCTTCAAGGGCTCGCGCAAGTCGACGCCGTTCGCCGCCCAGATGGCCGCCGAGAACGCCGCGCGCAAGGCCCAGGAGCACGGCATGCGCAAGGTCGACGTCTTCGTGAAGGGCCCCGGCTCCGGCCGTGAGACGGCGATCCGCTCGCTGCAGGCCACCGGCCTCGAGGTCGGGCAGATCCAGGACGTGACCCCGCAGCCGCACAACGGCTGCCGCCCCAAGAAGCGCCGCCGGGTCTGACCGGCCACTGACGAGACGAACGAGGAGTACCTGACGTGGCCCGTTACGCCGGAGCCGACTGCCGGATGTGCCGGCGCGAGAAGATGAAGCTGTTCCTCAAGGGCAGCAAGTGCGAGTCCCCGAAGTGCCCGATCGAGATCCGGCCCTACCCGCCGGGCGAGCACGGCCGGGGCCGCAGCAAGGACAGCGAGTACCTCCTGCAGCTGCGCGAGAAGCAGAAGGCCCGCCGCATCTACGGCGTCCTCGAGAAGCAGTTCCGCGGCTACTACGAGGAGGCCAACCGCAAGACCGGCAAGACCGGGGAGGTCCTGCTGCAGATCCTCGAGTCCCGCCTGGACAACGTCGTGTACCGGGCCGGCTGGGGCGAGAGCCGCGACATGGCCCGCCAGCTGGTCAAGCACGGCCACATCCGGGTCAACGGCCGCAAGGTCGACATCCCGTCCTACCGGGTGAGCGCGAACGACATCATCGAGGTCGCCGAGAAGTCGCGGCGGATGGTGCCCTTCGAGATCGCCCAGGCCCGCGCCGGCGAGCGGCCCGTGCCGCCGTGGCTGGAGGTCATCAGCGGCCAGCTGCGCGCCGTCGTCCACAGCGTCCCGGCCCGCCAGGTGATCGACACCCCGGTCCAGGAGCAGCTGATCGTCGAGCTCTACTCCAAGTAAGGGCTCGCAGCACCACCAGCACGACAGCACCACCCGGCCCCGGCGGGCGGACCGATGTCCGCCGGGGCCTGCACCACCCCCCTCACGGCGTCATATGGCGGGCGCCGGAGGACAGTGAAGGAGATCCACCGTGCTCATCGCACAGCGACCCACGCTGACCGAGGAGACCCTCACCGAGCAGCGCTCGCGGTTCGTCATCGAGCCGCTGGAGCCCGGCTTCGGCTACACCCTCGGCAACTCCCTGCGCCGCACCCTCCTGTCGTCGATCCCCGGTGCTGCCGTGACCAGCATCCGGATCGAGGGCACCCTGCACGAGTTCACGACCGTGCCCGGGGTCAAGGAGGACGTCACCGAGATCATCCTCAACCTCAAGGGCCTGGTCGTCAGCTCCGACTCCGACGAGCCGGTGACCATGTACCTGCGCAAGCAGGGCCCCGGTGAGGTCACCGCCGCCGACATCGCGCCCCCGGCCGGTGTCGAGGTGCACAACCCCGACCTGCACATCGCCACCCTCAACGGCAAGGGCCGGCTGGAGATCGAGCTCGTCGTCGAGCGCGGCCGCGGCTACGTGCCCGCCCCGCAGAACAAGCAGCCCGGCCAGGAGATCGGCCGCATCCCGGTCGACTCGATCTACTCGCCGGTCCTCAAGGTCACCTACGCCGTCGAGGCCACCCGCGTCGAGCAGCGCACCGACTTCGACCGCCTCGTCGTCGACGTCGAGACCAAGCCGTCGATCGCCCCGCGCGACGCCATCGCCTCCGCCGGCTCCACGCTGGTCGAGCTGTTCGGCCTGCTGCGCGAGCTGAACGTCGACGCCGAGGGCATCGAGGTCGGCCCCAGCCCGGCCGAGGCCGCCGACATCGCCAACTTCTCGATGCCGATCGAGGACATGGACCTCACCGTCCGGTCCTACAACTGCCTCAAGCGCGAGGGCGTGCACACCGTCGGCGAGCTCGTCACCCGCTCCGAGGCCGACCTGCTCGACATCCGCAACTTCGGGGCCAAGTCGATCGACGAGGTCAAGATGAAGCTGGCGGCCATGGGCCTCGCGCTCAAGGACAGCCCGCCCGGGTTCATCCCGACCTCCGTCGAGAGCTACGACGAGGGCTACGAGACCGACGCCTACCACGGCACCAGCGAGTACGGCACCGAGTACGGGCAGGTCCAGTACGACGACGGCTCCTACCAGGAGACCGAGCAGCTCTGACGCTGCACCGGCCGGGCGGCGCGGGGTACCCCACCGCCCGGCCGAGGGCTCCCCGGCCACCACACCGGGCCCCGCCACACCGAGCACGAACGCACAGCAGCACCTGGACGCAGCCGGCAGCGCCCGCCCGGCCGCCTGAGGAAGGACCGACATGCCCACCCCCACCAAGGGCCCCCGTCTCGGCGGGTCCCCCTCGCACGAGCGGCTGATGCTGGCCAACCTGGCCACCTCGCTGTTCGAGCACGGGCGGATCACCACCACCGAGGCCAAGGCCAAGCGGCTGCGTCCGTTCGCCGAGAAGCTGGTGACCTTCGCCAAGCGCGGTGACCTGCACGCCCGCCGTCAGGTCATGACGGTCATCCGGGACAAGGACGTCGTCCACCACCTGTTCGCCGAGATCGGCCCCCGCTTCGAGAACCGGCCGGGCGGCTACACCCGCATCACCAAGGTCGGCCCGCGCAAGGGCGACAACGCGCCCATGGCCGTCATCGAGCTGGTCGAGGCGCTGACCGTCGCGCAGCAGGCCGTCGGCGAGGCCGAGCGCGCCCGCGGCACCCGCTTCGCCTCCGGTGCCGGCGCGGCGTCGGCCTCCGGTGAGGTCACCGCCGACGCCATCGAGGCCGCCGACGCCGACACCCCGAGCGCCGACGCGGACACCACCGAGGAGTCGGACACCCTCGCGTCGGAGAACGAGGCCGTGGCTGCCGCCGAGGGCGGGGCCGAGGCCACCGACGCCGACGACGCGGCCACCGCCGACGCCACCGAGACCGTCGCCGCCGACGCCGAGACTCCCGGCGACGCCGAGACCCCGGGCGACGGCGCGGCCCCCGGCGGCACCCGGTGACCAGCGCGGAGCGCCCCGGCGAGGGCGGCAACGCCGGCGCCGTCGGCGTCCCCGCCAGCGGCGGTGACCAGGGCGCGACGTTCGCCGGCGAGACCACCGGCCCCGGGGGCGACACCTCCCCGGCCGTGACCGCCGGCGAGGTCGACCCCGAGGCGCAGCAGGTCGTCACCGACGTGTTCAGCCCCGACGGCGACCGCCAGGACGACAGCGACGTCCGGCCGGAGCCGCAGCGGGAGAACGCCGCGGTCGTCGACGACCCGACGCTGCCGCCGGACGTGGCCCGCGCGGCCGCCGCGGAGATCGAGGCCGCCGAGCTGGGCGACGCGGCCACCTCCGGCACGCTCTCGCCGGGCGGCGAGTCCGCGCCCGACCCCCGGTGAGCGCTCGCTGAGCAGCCACCACCCGACGGACGAGCCCGCCACCGACACCGGTGGCGGGCTCGTCCGTCTCCGCCTCGACCTCGCCTACGACGGCACCGGCTTCTCCGGCTGGGCCCGCCAGCCCGGGCGGCGCACCGTGCAGGCCGAGCTCGAGGCCGGCCTGACGACGGTGCTGCGCACGCCGGTGCACCTGACCGTCGCCGGCCGCACCGACACCGGCGTGCACGCGACCGGGCAGGTCGCCCACGCCGACGTGCCGCGGGACGCGTGGGTCGCGCAGGCCGGGCGCCTGGTCCGCCGGCTGCGCGGCGTCCTGCCGCCCGACGTCGCCGTCCGCGCCGTCACCGAGGCGCCGCCGGGCTTCGACGCCCGCTTCGCCGCGCTGGCCCGGCACTACGCCTACCGCCTCACCGACGCCGACGGCGGCCCGTCGCCGCTGCGCCGGGCCGACACGGTGGGCTGGCCGCGGCGCCTCGACGCCGGTGCCATGGACGTGGCCGCCGCGCTGCTGCTCGGCCGGCACGACTTCGCCGCGTTCTGCCGTCGCCGCGAGGGCGCGACCACCATCCGCACGCTCCTGGCGCTGGGCGTGGCCCGCGACGGCGACGTGGTGACCGTCGAGGCCTCCGCCGACGCCTTCTGCCACTCGATGGTGCGCAGCCTCGTGGGGGCGCTGCTCGCCGTCGGTGAGGGCCGCCGCGAGCCCGGGTGGCCGGCCGCCCTGCTGACCCGGGCCCGGCGCGCCGACGAGGTCGCCGTCGCCCCGCCCGGCGGGCTGACGCTGCTGCGCGTCGACTACCCGGCCGACGCCGACCTGGCGGCCCGCGTGCAGGTCACCCGCGCGCTGCGCAGCTGAGTCACGGCAGCGCCGCGACGGCCTCCTCGATCGGCGTCGAGCCGCCGACGAGCTCGACCACCTCGTCGGTCTTCCCGGAGTCGAGCAGTGCGACCAGGACGGCGGCGACGTCGTCGCGCGGGACGTCGCCGGGCTCGACGCCGTGGTCGAGGGTGACCCGCCCGGTGCCGGGGTCGTCGGTGAGCCGTCCCGGCCGCAGGATCACCGTGTCCAGCGCGGTGCGCGGCAGGATCACGTCCTCGGCGCGCAGCTTGGCCTGCAGGTAGGTGGCGAAGACGGGGTCCATGCCCTTCGGCGTCCCCTGCCGGGCCTGCTCGACGCCCATCGAGGACACCAGCAGGTAGCGGCGGACGCCGGCGCGCTCGGCGGCGTCGGCGAGCAGCACCGCGGCGGCGTGGTCGACGGTGTGCTTGCGGGCCGCGCCGCTGCCCGGGCCGGCGCCCGCGGCGAAGACGACGGCGTCGGCTCCCCGCACGGCCTCGGCGACCTCGTCGACCGAGGCGGACTCGAGGTCCAGGACGGCCGGCGTGACGCCGTCGGACTCCAGGTCGGCGGCGTGGTCGGGGTTGCGGACGATCCCGACCACGGTGTCCCCGCGGCCGCTCAGCAGCCGGCCGAGGCGGCGGGCGACCTGTCCGTGGGCACCGGCGATGGCGACGCGCATGGCGCCGTCCTACCACCCTCCGGCGGGCGCGGTCACCCCCAGCCCAGTTCGCCGGCGGCCGCGCGGGCACGGGCGAGGTCGGCGGGGGTGTCGCAGTCGGTCCACGGCGGCGGCGTGCCGGGCCGCCGGCCGGGCCGGTGACGGGTGACCGACAGCGCGGCCAGCACCCGGCGCACCGGCACGGGACCGCGCGCGCCGGCGAGGGCGCGCCGCAGCGCCGCCGTCCGCCAGATCCCCAGCAGGTACTGGTCGCGGCCGGCGTCGTCGACGACGAGGACGCCGTCGCCGGTGAGCAGCCCGCGCAGCTCCCGGACCAGCGCGGGGGTCACGAACGGCAGGTCGCCGGCGAGGACCGCGACCACGTCGGTGTCGACGGCGGCGACGCCGGTGCGCATCGCGGCGACCGGGCCGCCGCCGGGCGGCTGCTCGCGCACCACGACGACGTCGTCGGGCACCGGCTGCGGTGGGCCGACGACGACCCGCGGGCCGGCGTCGGCGACGGCGTCGAGCACGGCGGCCAGCATCGTGCGGCCGCCGACCAGCAGCTGCGGCTTGGCCCGGCCGCCGAGCCGGGCCGCGCGGCCGCCGGCGAGCACCACCGCCGCGTAGGGCGGGAGCGGGTCCGCTGCGGTCACGGAGCGACCGTAGGGGTCGGGCCTGGGTACCGTCGCTGATCGTGGGACGAGTCACCAGCCGCACCCCCGTGCTGCGCATCCGGGGCCCCGTGCGCACCACCCGGCCCGACACGGTGGCCGCGGAGGAGCCGCTGGAGATCCGGCTGGACGGCACGCCGCTGGCGGTCACCATGCGCACGCCCGGCGCGGACTTCGACCTGGTGCACGGCTTCCTGGCCACCGAGGGGGTCATCGGGGGAGTCGAGGACGTCGCCGGGTTGCGCTACTGCAACTCCGTCGACGACGAGGGCCGCAACACCTACAACGTCGTCGACGTCGACCTGGCCGCCGGCGTCGAGGCGCCGGCCACCGCGCTGGACCGGAACTTCCTCACCTCGAGCTCCTGCGGCGTCTGCGGCAAGGCGAGCATCGACGCGATCCGCACCCGCACCCGCCACGACGTCGCCGCCGACGCCACCCGGCTGGAGCTGGCGACCCTGCTGGCGATGCCCGACCGGCTGCGCGCGGCGCAGGAGGTGTTCAGCAGGACCGGCGGGCTGCACGCCGCGGGGCTGTTCACCGCCGACGGTGAGCTGGTGGCGCTGCGCGAGGACGTCGGGCGGCACAACGCGGTGGACAAGGTGGTCGGCGACGCGGTGCGCGCGGGCCGGCTGCCGCTGTCCGGGCACGTGCTCATGGTCAGCGGGCGGGCGAGCTTCGAGCTGACCCAGAAGGCGGCGATGGCCGGGATCCCGGTGCTGGCCGCGGTGTCGGCGCCGTCGTCGCTGGCGGTGGAGCTGGCCGCCGACGTGGGCATCACGCTGGTCGGCTTCCTGCGCGGCGACGGCTGCAACGTCTACACCCGCTCCGACCGCCTCGTCCTGCCCGACTGACGCCGAGCGGGTGCGCCCACGCCGCGCTCCCGGGCCGGGAACACGGCGCCGGCGCACACGCTCAGGGCCGCGGGTGGTCGCCGCCGCGCAGCTGGGACACCACGTGGGGGAGGAGCGGCCCCAGCACCGCCAGCCCGTCGCGCACGCCGCCGGTCGAGCCGGGCAGGTTGACGATCAGCGTCCGCCCCGCGGTGCCGGCGACGCCGCGGGAGAGCACCGACGTCGGCACCTCCCCCTCTCCGTAGCGGCGCACCGCCTCGGCCAGCCCCGGCGCGTCCCGCTCGACCACCGCACGGGTGGCCTCGGGCGTGACGTCGGTGGGGGACAGCCCGGTGCCGCCGGTGGTGAGGACGACGTCGGCCCCGGACGCGACCGCCTCGCGGAGGACGGCGACCAGCGCGTCGACGTCGTCGGGGCGCACGTGCGGCCCCTCCACAGCGAACCCGAGCTCGCGCAGCCCCTCGGCCAGCACCTGCCCGCTGCGGTCGTCGTAGACGCCGGCCGAGGCCCGGTTGGAGGCGGTGACGACGACGGCCCGCGCGCCCTCGGGGAGGGTCACCGCCGCCACTCCCCGCTCCTGCCGCCGGACTTGGCCAGCAGCCGCACGTCGGTGATCGCGGCCCGCGGGTCCACGGCCTTGACCATGTCGATCACCGTGAGCCCGGCGACGGCGACCGACGTCAGCGCCTCCATCTCCACGCCGGTGCGGTCGGCGGTGCGCGCGGTCGCGGTGATCTCGACGGCGTCGTCGGCGACGGTCACGTCCACCGTCACGCCGTGCAGCGCGATCGGGTGGCACAGCGGGACGAGGTCCGGCGTCCGCTTGGCCCCGGCGATGCCGGCGATCCGCGCGACGGCCACCGCGTCGCCCTTGGGGACCCCCTCGCCGCGCAGCAGCGCCACCACCTCGGGGCTGACCAGCACCCGCCCGGCGGCGGTGGCCTCGCGGGCGGTGACGGGCTTGGCGGAGACGTCGACCATGCGGGCGGCGCCCGTCTCGTCGACGTGCGTCAGCCGGTCGCTCACTGCAGTGCTCCTTCGATCAGGACGACGTCGACCGCAGCGCCGGCGGGCAGCTCGGTGACGTCCTCGGGGACGACGACCAGGCAGTTGGCCCGGGCGAGGTGGGCGACCAGGTGCGAGCCGGGCCCGCCCACCTGGGAGACGCGGCCGGCGTCGTAGCGACCGCGCAGGAACTGCCGCCGCCCGGCAGGGGAACGCAGCGGCGCGGTGAGCTCGGCGGGCGCCCGCAGCCGGCCGGGGGCGGCGTGGCCGAGCGCCCGGCGCAGGGCGGGGCGGACGAAGACCTCGAAGGACACGAACGAGCTCACCGGGTTCCCCGGCAGCGTCACCACCGGGACGCCGTCGACGGTGCCCGCGCCCTGCGGCCCGCCGGGCTGCATCGCCACCTTGACGAACTCGACGGTGCCCAGCGTGCCGAAGGCGTCCTTGACCACCTCGTAGGCACCGGCGCTCACCCCGCCGCTGGTGACCAGCAGGTCGGCGTCGGCCAGCTCGGCGCGCACGGTGGCGAGGAACTGGTCGACGTCGTCGGGGACGAAGTGCAGCCGCCGGGCGGTGCCGCCGGCGTCCTCGACCGCCGCGCACAGCAGCAGCGAGTTGGACTCGTAGACCTGCCCGGGCAGCAGCGGCTCGCCCGGCTCCACCAGCTCGCTGCCGGTGGACAGCACCAGCACCCGCGGCCGGCGGCGCACCCACAGCGTGCGCGCCCCGACGGCGGCGGCCAGGCCGAGCTGCGCGGCCCCGAGGGGGCTCCCGGCCTCCAGCGCCACGGTGCCGGCGGTGATGTCCTCCCCGGCCCGGCGCAGGTGGGTGCCGGCGGTGGGGGCGTCGCGGATCTCGACGACGTCGGTGGCGGCGTCGGTGAGCTCGACGGGCACGACGACGTCGGCGCCGGGCGGCAGCAGCCCGCCGGTCATGATCCGCTGCACGGTCCCCGGGGCGAGCGGGAGCACGCCGGTGCGGCCGGCCGGGATGTCGTCGGCGACGGGGAGCCGGACGGGGAGCGCCGCGACGTCCGCCGAGCGGGCGGCGTAGCCGTCCATCGCCGAGTTGTCGAAGCCGGGCAGCGGGACGGCGGCGGGCACGTCGCGGGCGAGCACGCGCCGGTGCGCCGCGGCCACCGGCACCTCCTCCTCGCCGAGGGGCGCGAGCAGGGCGGCCACCACCGCCTGGTGTTCCTCGACCGTGCGCACCCGGTCATCCTGGCCGATGGCCGCGGACCCGGCTGGCGGGCCCGTCGACCCGGGTCGCGCGTGCCCGCCGGTCCGCGGCATAGGAAGCTCTTCCCGGGTCCGCGCGCCGCAGACGTGCGGAGAGCTTCCTGTGCCTGCACGAGAGGGGTGCCGACGTGGCCGAGTACGAGCGGATGCTGGCCGCCAACGAGGAGTGGGCGCGACGCTTCCCGGGCGAGCTGCCCGTGGCGCCGGCGCGCAAGGTCGCCGTGGTCGCCTGCATGGACTCCCGGATGCCGCTGTTCCCGCTGTTGGGGCTCGACGTGGGCGACGCGCACGTCATCCGCAACGCCGGCGGGGTGGTCACCGACGACACCATCCGCTCGCTGACGATCTCCCAGCACCTGCTGGGGACCCGGGAGATCGTCCTGGTCCACCACACCGACTGCGGGCTGCAGAAGACCGACGACGCCGCCTTCGCCGACCTCGTCGAGCAGGCCACCGGCGCCCGCCCGCCGTGGCCGGCCCGCACCTTCAGCGACCCCGACGACGACGTCCGCGAGTCGATCCGGCTGCTGCAGGAGAGCCCGTTCCTGCTGTCGAAGGACGTCTGCGGCACCGTCTACGACGTCTCCACCGGGCAGCTGCGCCGGGTGGGCTGAGCCCGGTCGCCGCCCGCCGCGGGCTCCCGGGCGGCCGGCCGGCCGCGGCGGACCGGCTGGTATCGTCGTCGGCTGGTGCGCGGCCGCTGGCTGGTGCGCGCGCGCCGCTCCGTCTCCCGTGCTCGGTGAGGCGATCCCACCAGCCGCCCCGACGACGACGGAGGACACGAGCGCCGTGCGCACGTACTCACCCAAGCCCGGCGAGGTCGACCGGGTCTGGCACGTCATCGACGCCACCGACGTGGTGCTCGGTCGACTCGCCAGCCAGATCGCGACCCTGCTGCGCGGCAAGCACAAGCCCCAGTTCGCACCGCACGTGGACGTCGGCGACTTCGTCGTCGTCGTGAACGCAGGCAAGGTCGCCCTGACCGGCTCCAAGCGGGACCAGAAGACCGCCTACCGGCACTCCGGCTACCCGGGCGGCCTGCGGGCCATCAACGTCGGCGACCAGATCCGCACGCACCCCGACCGGGTCGTCGAGCGCGCCGTCAAGGGCATGCTGCCGCACAACAGCCTCGGCCGGCAGATGCTCAAGAAGCTGAAGGTGTACGCGGGCCCCGAGCACCCGCACGCCGCCCAGCAGCCGAAGACCTTCGAGATCAAGCAGGTGGCCCAGTGACCACGCCCGTGACGACCGTGACCGACGCCGAGGGGCGTCCCGTCCAGACCGTCGGCCGGCGCAAGGAGGCCGTCGTCCGCGTGCGGCTCGTGCCCGGCACCGGCCAGTTCCAGCTCAACGGCCGTACCCTCGAGCAGTACTTCCCGAACAAGGTGCACCAGCAGCTGGTCCGCGAGCCGCTGGTGACCCTCGAGAAGGCCGAGCAGTACGACGTCGTCGGCCTGCTCAAGGGCGGCGGCGTCACCGGCCAGGCCGGCGCGCTGCGCCTGGCGATCGCCCGCGCCCTCATCGAGGTCGAGGCCGAGGACCGTCCCGCCCTGAAGAAGGCCGGCTTCCTCACCCGCGACGCGCGGGTCAAGGAGCGCAAGAAGTACGGCCTGAAGAAGGCCCGCAAGGCGCCTCAGTACTCGAAGCGCTGACCGGCACCGCCGTGGGTCGCCTCTTCGGGACCGACGGCGTCCGGGGTCGGGCCAACGCCGACCTCACGCCGGAGCTCGCCCTCTCGGTGGCCCGCGCGGCCGCCGGTGTGCTCGCCGACCGCGACGGGACCTCGCGTCCCGTCGCGGTCGTCGGCCGTGACCCCCGCGCCAGCGGGGAGATGCTCGAGGCCGCCGTGGTCGCGGGCCTGGCCAGCGCGGGCGCCGAGGTGCTCCGCGTGGGCGTGCTCCCGACCCCGGCCGTCGCCTTCCTCACCGCCGGGACCGGCGCCGACCTCGGCGTCATGATCTCGGCGAGCCACAACCCGATGCCCGACAACGGCATCAAGCTGTTCAGCCGCGGCGGCCACAAGCTGCCCGACGCGGTCGAGGCGGCGATCGAGTCGACCGTGCTCGCCGGCGACGCGGCCGGCCACCGGCCCGTCGGGGCCGAGATCGGGCGGGTCCGCGACCTGCCCGGCGGCGCCGCCGACTACGCCGCCCACCTGCTGGCCACGCTGCCCGCGCCCGTCGCGGGGCTGCGGCTGGTCGTCGACTGCGCGCACGGCTCGGCGGCCACCTGCGCGCCGGACGTCTACCGCCGCGCCGGCGCCGAGGTCACCGTCATCGGCGGCGAGCCCGACGGCCGCAACATCAACGACGGCGTCGGCTCGACCCACCTGGGCCCGCTGACGCAGGCCGTGCGGGAGACCGGCGCCGACCTCGGCATCGCCCACGACGGCGACGCCGACCGCTGCCTGGCCGTCACCGCCACCGGCGAGGTCGTCGACGGCGACGCGATCCTCGCCGTCTGCGCGCTCGGCCTCAAGGAGCGCGGCGCGCTGGCGCAGGACACCGTCGTCGCCACCGTGATGAGCAACCTCGGCTTCCACCACGCCATGCGCGACGCCGGCATCGGGGTGCACACCACCGCCGTCGGCGACCGCTACGTGCTCGAGGCGCTGCGCGCCCGCGGGTTGTCCCTCGGCGGGGAGCAGAGCGGCCACCTGGTCTTCCTCGACCACGCCACCACCGGCGACGGCCTGCTCACCGGGCTGGCGCTGCTCTCGCGCATGTCGGTCACCGGGGCGCCGCTGGCCGAGCTCGCCGCGGTGGTGCAGCGCCTGCCGCAGACGCTGGTCAACGTGCCGGTCCGCGACCGCATCGCCGTCGTGGAGAGCGACACCGTCGCCGCCGCGGTCAACGCCGCCGAGGAGGAACTCGGCGACGACGGCCGGGTGCTGCTGCGCCCCTCGGGCACCGAGCAGCTGGTGCGGGTGATGGTCGAGGCGCCCACCCAGGAGCACGCCGACGCCGTCGCCCGGCGCCTCGCCGAGGTCGTCGCCGCCGTCGGCTGACAGCCGGTGAGGCGGCTGGGACGGCCGGTGCGTCTCACACCTCGGAGGGACGGATCGGTCCACCTCCGCCGGTACCCTCGGTGCACATGTGCGGCATCGTCGGCTACGTCGGCCCCAAGAACGCCCTGGACGTCGTCCTCGAGGGCCTGCGGCGGCTGGAGTACCGGGGCTACGACTCCGCGGGCGTGGCCGTCCGCGTGGGCGGCCCGGACTCCGGGGAGCTGGCCACGGCCAAGAAGGCCGGCAAGCTCGCCAACCTCGAGAAGGTGCTGGCCGACGCGCCGCTGCCCGAGTCCACGATCGGCATCGGGCACACCCGGTGGGCCACCCACGGGGGCCCCACCGACCGCAACGCCCACCCGCACCTGTCCGCCGACGGCCGGGTGGCCGTGATCCACAACGGGATCATCGAGAACTTCGCCGCGCTGCGGGCCGAGTGCGAGGCCGCCGGCGTCGAGATGCGCTCGGAGACCGACACCGAGGTCGTGTCCCACCTGCTGGCCGCCGCCTACGAGCGGCAGCCCGAGGGCGCCGGCCGGCTGGCCGAGGCGATGCGCGCGGTCAGCCGCCGGCTGGAGGGTGCGTTCACCCTGGTCGCCGCGCACGCCGACGAGCCCGACACGCTGGTCGCCTCCCGCCGCAACAGCCCGCTGGTCGTCGGCGTGGGCGACGGCGAGTACTTCCTCGGCTCCGACGTCGCCGCGTTCATCGCGCACACCCGCGAGGCCCGCGAGCTCGGCCAGGACCAGGTCGTCGAGATCGACCGCACCCGCGGGCTGACCGTCACCGACTTCGACGGCGCCCCGGCCGAGCCCACCGCCTACACCGTCGACTGGGACGCCGCGGCCGCCGAGAAGGGCGGTCACGACTGGTTCATGCTCAAGGAGATCGCCGAGCAGCCGCACGCCATCGCCGACACCCTGCTCGGGCGGCTCGGCGACGAGGGCGAGCTGGTCCTCGACGAGGTGCGGCTGTCCGACCAGGACCTGCGCGACGTCGACAAGGTCTTCGTCGTCTCCTGCGGCACCAGCTACCACGCCGGGCTGATCGCCAAGTACGCGATCGAGCACTGGACCCGCATCCCGGTCGAGGTCGAGGTGGCCAGCGAGTTCCGCTACCGCGACCCGGTGCTGGACCGCTCGACGCTGGTCGTCGTCATCAGCCAGTCCGGCGAGACGATGGACACCCTCATGGCGCTGCGCCACGCCAAGGACCAGAAGGCCCGCGTGCTGGCCATCTGCAACGTCAACGGCTCGACGATCCCGCGCGAGTCCGACGCCGTGCTCTACACGCACGCCGGCCCGGAGATCGCCGTCGCCTCGACGAAGAGCTTCCTGGCGCAGATCGTCGCCTGCTACCTCGTGGGCCTGTTCCTCGCCCAGGTGCGCGGCATCAAGTACGCCGACGAGGTCGCCGCGATCGTCTCCGAGCTGCAGAAGCTGCCCGAGGCCGTCGAGCAGGTGCTCACCCAGATGGAGCCGGTGCGCGAGCTCGGCCGCTCGCTGGCCGACGCCGACACCATCCTGTTCCTCGGCCGGCACGTGGGCTTCCCGGTGGCCCTCGAGGGCGCGCTCAAGCTCAAGGAGCTCGCCTACATCCACGCCGAGGGCTTCGCCGCCGGTGAGCTCAAGCACGGCCCGATCGCGGTGATCGACGAGGGCACGCCGGTCGTCGTCATCGCGCCGTCGCCGCGGGGCCGCAGCCTGCTGCACGGCAAGGTGGTCTCCAACATCCAGGAGGTCCGCGCCCGCGGCGCCCGCACGATCGTGATCGCCGAGGAGGGTGACGAGGACGTCGTCCCCTACGCCGACCACCTCATCCGCGTGCCCCGGACGCCGACCCTGCTCGCGCCGGTGGTGACCACGGTGCCGCTGCAGATCCTCGCCTGCGAGATCGCCGACACCCGCGGCTTCGACGTCGACCAGCCGCGCAACCTGGCCAAGAGCGTCACCGTCGAGTGAGGCCGCGCGCCGGGATCAGGTGACCTGATCGTGGGGCGTCCTCCCGCACGGTGCACCGCGAGGGAGGACGCGCTGCGGTGCGGGAGGACGCGCTGCGGTGGGCTAGGACGGCGGACGGGGCAGCGGCACGGCAGACTGACCCGGTGATCGTCGGGGTCGGGATCGACGTGGTCCCCGTGACCCGCTTCGCCGAGTCGCTGGTCCGCACCCCGGGCCTGCGCGACCGGCTGTTCACCGAGGCCGAGCAGACCACCCCGCGCGGCACCGAGCGCAGCGCCGAGTCGCTCGCCGCGCGGTTCGCCGCGAAGGAGGCGGTGGCCAAGACGCTCGGCGCGCCGGGAGCGCTGCGCTGGCACGACGTCGAGGTGACCGTCGGCGACCACGGCCGGCCGCACCTGGCCGTCCGCGGCACGGTCGCCGCCCGGGCCGCGGAGCTGGGCATCACCCGCTGGCACCTGTCCCTGAGCCACGACGGCGGGATCGCCTCGGCGGTGGTCGTCGGCGAGGGGGCGCCGTGATCGGCCTGTCCACGGTCGCCGAGGTGCGCGCCGCGGAGGACGTGCTGCTCGCCGCCACCCGCGAGGGCGCGCTCGTGCAGCGCGCCGCCACCGGACTGGCCACCGTCTGCCTGCGCCTGCTCGGCCGGGCCCACGGCACCCGCGCCACGCTGCTCGTCGGCGGCGGCAACAACGGCGGCGACGCGCTGTTCGCCGGCGCGCACCTGGCCGCCCGCGGCGCCCGCGTCACCGCCGTCCTCCTCGACCCCGCCCGCGCCCACCCCGCCGGCCTGGCCGCGCTCCGCCGCGCCGGCGGGCGGGTGACCGGCCCCGACGGCGACGACGGGCTCGACCGCGCCGACCTCGTCCTCGACGGCATCGTGGGCATCGGCGGCCGCGGCGGGCTGCGCCCCGGGGCGGCGCGGCTGGCGCAGCGGGCCGCCACCGGACCCGGGCTGACGGTCGCCGTCGACGTCCCCAGCGGCGTCGACGCCGACACCGGTGCGGTCGAGGGCGCGGCCTTCCCCGCGCTGCACACGGTCACCTTCGGCGCGGTCAAGCCCGGGCTGGTCGTCGGGGAGGGGCGCGGCTACGCCGGCACGGTGCACCTGGTCGACATCGGCCTCGGCCCCCACCTCGCGCCCGCCCGCGCCCACCAGCTCACCGACGCCGACGTCGCCGTCCACCTGGAGCCACCGGGGCCGAGCGACGACAAGTACTCCCGCGGCGTGGTCGGCGTCGTCGCCGGCTCGGCGGCCTACCCCGGCGCCGGCGTGCTGTGCACCGGGGCGGCGCTGCGGACGCGCTGCGGCCTGGTCCGCCACGCCGGCCCCGCGGGCGACGCCGTGCGCGCGGCCTGGCCGGAGGTGATCGTCACCGACGGCGGACCCGGCGAGGCCGGCCGGGTGCAGGCCTGGGTGGTCGGCCCCGGCGCGGGCACCGACGACGACGCCCGCCGCGTGCTCGCCGAGGTGCTCGCCACCGACCTGCCCGTCGTGGTCGACGCCGACGCGCTGACGCTGGCCGCCCGCGAGCCGGAGCTGGTCCGGGGGCGGAGCGCGCCCACCGTGCTCACCCCGCACGACCGCGAGTTCGCCCGCTTCGGCGAGCCGGTGGGCGCCGACCGGATCGGCAGCGCCCGTCGGCTGGCCGCCGACCTCGGCGCCGTCGTCCTGCTCAAGGGCGACGCGACCGTCGTCGCCGCCCCCGACGGGACGGCGTTCGTCAACGCGACCGGCACGTCGGACCTGGCCACCGCCGGCAGCGGCGACGTCCTGTCCGGGATCCTCGGCTCGCTGCTGGCCACCGGTGCGCGCGCCGCCGAGGCCGCCGCGGCCGCCGCGCACCTGCACGGCCGCGCCGGTCAGGTCGCCGCCCAACGGGGCCCGATCGTGGCCGGCGACCTGGTGCGGCGGCTCCCCGAGGCGGTGCAACGGGTCCGCGGTCCCGGCCTGGGACACTCGGGGGTGTGAACACACCCCGGGCCGAGGTGGTCGTCGACCTCGACGCGATCGCGGCGAACACCGCCGCGCTGCGCGAGCGGGTCGGCCGGCCGCTCATGGCCGTGGTCAAGGCCGACGGCTACGGGCACGGCCTGGTGCCCGCCGCGCGCGCGGTCCTCGCCGGCGGCGCCGACGCCCTCGGCGTCGCCGTGCTGGAGGAGGCGCTGGCGCTGCGCGCCGCCGGGGTGGCCGCGCCGCTGCTGGCCTGGCTGCACACGCCGGGCACCGACTTCGCCCCCGCCCTGGCCGCCGAGGTCGAGGTGTCGGTCAACGCGGAGTGGGGGCTCGCCGCGGTGGTCGACGCCGCCCGCGCCACCGGCCGCACCGCCCGGCTGCACCTGTTCGTCGACACCGGCCTGTCCCGCGAGGGCGCCACGATGGCCGACTGGCCCGGCCTGGTCGCCGCGGCCGCCCGCGCGCAGGACGCCGGCGAGGTCGAGGTCGTGGGGCTGTGGAGCCACATGGCCTACGCCGACGCCCCCACCCACCCCACGATCGGCGCCCAGGTGCGCCTGTTCGACGAGGCCGTCGACCTCGCCCGCGCCGCCGGGCTCGACGGCCGCCGGCACCTAGCCAACTCCGCGGCCACGGTGGCGCTGCCCGGCACCTGGTACGACATGGTCCGCCCCGGGATCGCCCTCTACGGCCTCGACCCGCTCGGCGGCGACCCCGCCGTCCACGGCCTGCGGCCGGCGATGACGGTGCGGGCGAGGGTCGCGCTGACCAAGCGGGTGGCGGCCGGCGCCGGCGTCTCCTACGGGCACACCTACGCGGCGGCCACCGACACCACCCTGGCGCTGGTGCCGGTCGGCTACGCCGACGGCGTCCCGCGGGCCGCCGGCAACCGCGCGCCGGTGCTCGCCGGCGGCGCCCAGCGCGTCATCGCCGGGCGGGTGTGCATGGACCAGTTCGTCCTCGACGTCGACGACGCCGCAGTGGCGCCGGGCGACGCGGTGGTCCTGTGGGGTCCCGGCGACGGCGGCGAGCCCACCGCGCAGCAGTGGGCCGACGCGCTCGACACCATCCACTACGAGCTGGTCACCCGGGTCGGCGGGCGCTTCACCCGCCGGTACGTCGGGTCGGCGGGGGCGGTCTGATGGCACGCGGCACCGGCACGGCACGACCCGGGCTGGCCGGGGCGCTGGAGCGGCACCCGGCCGTCGGGGTCGCCGGCGCCGTCGTCGGTCTGGCGGCGGCCACCACCGCCGTCGGCGTCGCCGTGGCCCGGATCGCCACCCGCCGGGTGCGCGCGGAGCGGCTCGCGCCGGGCGGCGCGCTCCCCGAGGGCGCCAGCGACGCGCAACTGCGCGAGGACGACCCGCTCGGCCCGGCCTCGCGGCAGGCCGACCGCACCGCGCTGGTCCAGGCCGACGACGGCGTGCTGCTCGCGGTGGAGGAGGTCGGCCCGCTCGACGCGCCGCTGACCGTCGTCTTCGTGCACGGCTACACGCTGTCGATGGCGTCGTGGACCTTCCAGCGGCGGGCGCTGGGCGCCGAGCTGGCCACCGCCAACGGTCACCGGCCCGCGGCCCGGCTGGTCTTCTACGACCACCGCGGCCACGGCGCCTCCTCGCGCGGGCCGGCGGAGAACTCCACCATCGAGCAGCTCGCCCGCGACCTCGCCACGGTGCTGGAGACGCGGGTGCCCACCGGGCCGGTCGTGCTCGTCGGCCACTCCATGGGCGGGATGACCGTCATGGGCCTGGCCGACCTCGCCCCGGAGCTGTTCGGCACGAAGGTGGCCGGGGTGGCGCTGGTGTCGACGTCGAGCGGCAACCTCGCCGACCTCGACTTCGGCCTGCCGGAGTTCCTGACCCGCGTGCGGGCCGCGGTGCTCCCGGTCGCGGCCTGGACGATGCGGCGCCGGCCGGCCTTCGCCGAGCGCACCCGCCGGCTGGCCGCCGACGTCGTCTCGGCGGCCACCTGGTCGCTGTCGTTCGCCTCCACCGACGTCGACCCGCGGCTGGGCCGCTACGTCGACGCGATGATCGCCGGCACCCCGGTCGACGTGATCGCGGAGTTCTACCCGGCGCTGGCCGGCCTCGACCAGACCGGTGCCCTCGCGCCGCTGCGGCGGGTGCCCACGCTGGTGCTCACCGGGGACGCGGACTCGATGATCCCGCCGGCGCACAGCGACACCCTCGTCGAGCTGCTCGGCGGGGAGGGCCCGACCGTCGAGTACGTCGTCGTGGCCGACGCCGGGCACCTCGTGCCGCTGGAGAAGCCCGAGGAGGTCACCCGCGCGCTGGGCCGGCTGGTGCGCCGGGTGGCGGCGGAGACCGCGGGCCGGGTCCCGGGAGCCTAGAGCCGGCCGTCGGCCCCGCGGGCCAGCAGCCGGTCGCGGGTCCGCTGGGCGACGTCGCAGCCGTCGGCGTAGGAGAGCACCCACGGGGAGACCCCGCTGCCGGCCAGCACCGGCCGGCGCGGCGGCTCCAGCACCGCCGCGCGCAGCTCGGGGTCGGTCAGCCGCTCCCGGCCGTCGAGCGCGACGTGCAGCACCGGCCCGACGTCGGCCGCGCGGGCCCGCTCGAGCACCTGGCGCCCCGCCGCGGTCAGCCGTCCGAAGCGACCGAGCAGCCGCCGGCCGCGCAGCCACCGGGCGATGCCGGTGACCCGCTCGTCGGCCAGCGCCCGCCACCGCACCGTCTCCACCGAGCGGCGCCCCCGGCCGCCGACGGCGTCGAGGACGGCGGCCTCGACCGGGTGGCGCCGCCGCGGGTCGACCACCTGCAGCTCCCCGGGGGCTACCGCGCGGACCCGGCCGGTGACGACCAGCGCCACCAGGGCGGTGTCGACCACCCGGTGCGGGCCGCCGGCGAGACAGGCGACGTCGTAGACGTCCGGCTGCTGCGTCATGGCGGCTCCTCCCGGCGCGGGGGCTCGGGCCAACGGTGACAGGACGCGGGCGGGCGCGGAAGCCCCCGGGCTCCGCCCGCCCGCCCGCCGTAGGGTCGGGCCGTGGCCGCCCCCCGTCCGCCCCGGTCCGACGCCACCGCCGAGGAGGTCGCCCGCACCGCCGCCGCGGCCGCCGACTGGGCCGCGCTGGCCGCGGCCGCCACGCCCTGCGTCGCCTGCCCCGAGCTGGCCGCCAGCCGCCAGCACGTCGTCGTCGGCGACCCCCCGGCGCGCGGGCGGGCGCGCTTCGCGCTGGTCGGCGAGGCGCCGGGCGCGACCGAGGACGGCACCGGCCGGCCCTTCGTCGGGAAGTCCGGGCAGCTGCTGGACCTGCTGCTCGCCGAGGCCGGGCTGGACCGCGCCGAGGCCGCCGTCCTCAACGTCGTCAAGTGCCGCCCACCGGGCAACCGCACGCCGAGGACGCCGGAGGTCGCCCGCTGCAGCGGCTGGCTGCGCCGGCAGCTGCAGCTGCTCGACCCGCCGGTCGTGGTGGCCCTCGGGCTGTCGTCGGCGAAGTGGTTCCTCGGGCCGAGGACCGTGCTCGGCGAGGCCCGCGGCCGCCCGCACGACGTCGACGGCCGCGCCGTCTGGGCCACCTACCACCCCTCGGCGGCCATCCGCTTCGGCCCGAACGGGGCGCCCCGCGCCGGGCTGCTGGCCGACCTGACCTCCGTCGCGGCGAGCCTGCGGTGAGGCGCGCGCACGTCCTGCCCACGGTCGAGGACACCCGGGCGCTGGGCGCGGCGCTGGCCGCCGTCGTCCGGCCCGGCGACCTCGTGGTGCTCACCGGCCCGCTGGGCGCCGGCAAGACCGCGCTCACCCAGGGCCTGGGCGCCGCCCTGGGGGTCGCCGAGCCGGTCACCTCGCCCACGTTCGTCATCGCCCGCGTGCACCGGGGTGGGCGGCTGCCGCTGGTGCACGTCGACGCCTACCGCCTCGGCGCGGCCGCCGACGTCGACGACCTCGACCTCGACGCCTCCACCGAGGAGTCGGTGACCGTCGTCGAGTGGGGCGCCGGGCTGGTCGAGCAGCTCGCCGACGAGCACCTGGAGGTCCGCCTGGACCGCCGCGACGACGACGTCCGCACCGCCGTCCTCGTCCCGCGCGGCCCCGGCTGGGAGACCCGGCTCGACGGCGACCGGTGACCGCTGCCGGCCGGCGGCAGACCGTCGTCGTCGACCTGGACGGCACGCTCGTCGCCGGGGACTCCTTCGGCGCCTTCCTCCGCTCCCTGCTGGCGGGGCACCCCCTGCGGCTGGCCGCGGCGCTGCTCACCGCGCCGGTGTGGCTGCCGGCGCTCGCGCTCGGTCCGGTGCGCGTGTCCGCTGAGCGCTGGCTCGTGTGGCTGGCCGCGGTGGGCCTGGACGCCGAGGCCTTCGCCGCGGCCGCCCGTTCGTTCGCCGGGGAGCACGCCGGCGTCGCGGGCGGTCGCGCCGCCGTGGCCGCGGTCGCCCGGCTCCGCGGGCACCTCGACCGTGGCGACAGGGTCGTCGTGGCCACCGCCTGCCCCGTGCCGCTGGCGGTCGAGGTGTGCCGGGTCATCGGGCTGGGCGAGGTCGAGGTGGTCGCCTCCGACCTGCGCCGCACGCGCTGGGGCCTGCCGTCCCGCACGGTCCCCGCGCGGGGTCGGGGCAAGCTGCAGGCGCTGCGGGCCGCCGGGGTCGCGCTGCCGGTGGACCACGCCTACTCCGACAGCGCCTCGGACCTGCCGCTGCTGCGTGCCGCCCGCGTCCCGCACGTCGTGGACCCCACGCCGCGGGACCTGGCCCGGCTGCGGCGGGAGCTCGGCGCGGACGTCGACCTGCTGCGCTGGGCGCAGCGCCGGGCGTGAGGGGACGACCGACGGCCGCCTCGCCGGGGCGGCGCCCGACCGGCAGGACTAGCCTCGCGGCCGTGCTCCGGGTCGAGGTGCTGGCCCTGTCCGGCCCGGTGTTCGCCGCCCTGGCCGACGGCGACCTCCCTGCGGCGAACGCGGCGAGCCCGGTGCCGTTGCCGCCGGCCTTCGCCGATCCCGACTGGGCGCCGGTGTGGCGGATGCGGGCCGCGCAGGTGGCCGCCGACCCCGCGGTGGCCGAGTGGGTGACCGGCGTGGTCTGGGACCCCGACCGGCGGCTGGCCGTCGGCCGCGCCGGGTTCCACGGCCCGCCCGACGAGCGCGGCACGGTCGAGATCGGCTACGCCGTGCTGCCCGAGCACCGGCGCCGCGGGTACGCGCGGGCCGCGCTGGTGGCGCTGCTCGACCGCGCCCGCGCGGACCCGGCCGTGCGGGTGGTCCGGCTCTCGATCGCCCCGGACAACGTCGCGTCGCAGGCCGTGGCGCGGCCGTTCGGCTTCGTCGAGGTGGGCCGGGAGGTCGACCCCGACGACGGCCTCGAGATCGTCTACGAGGTCGGCGTGTGAGTGGCCCGCCGCTGGTACCCCGACGCGTGGGACTTCCCGGGCGGGCACCTCGAGCCGGGGGAGGACGAGCCGGCCGCGCCGGCCCGGGAGCTGTCCGAGGAGCTCGGCGTGACCCGCTGAAGGCCGACCGGGTGCCGGCCGTCGAGGACGCGGACCTGCACCTCGCGCTGTGGGCGGTGCGCGCCTGGGACGGCGAGCCGCGCAACCTGCAGCCCCACGAGCACGACGAGCTGCGCCGGGTGACCGCCGCGGACCTCCCGCGGCTGCACCTGGCCCACCCCGCCTGGGCCGACGTCGTCCGCCGGCCGGCCGCGCGACCGGCACCTGACCGCCGTCGTCCGGAGCCGGGACACCCGCGCGACTAACCTCGACGGTCGTGCTCGTCCTCGCCCTCGACACCGCGACCCCCACGCTGGTCGCCGGCGTCGCCCGCCGCTCCGCCGCAGGGGACGCCGAGGTCCTCGCCGAGCGCGCCGTCCCCTCGGGCAACCGGCACGCCGAGCTGCTGGTCCCCACCGTGCGGGAGGTGCTCGCGGCGGCCGGCCTCGCGCTCGCCGACGTCGACGCCGTCGTCGCCGGGCTGGGCCCCGGGCCGTTCACCGGGCTGCGGGTCGGGGTGGTCACCGCCGCGGCGCTCGCCGACGCGCGCGGCGTCCCGGCGGTCGGCGTGTGCTCCCTGGACGCCGTGGGGTCGGGAGCGCGCACGGTGGTCACCGACGCCCGGCGCAGGGAGGTCTACTGGGCCACCTACGACGCCGGGGGTGCGCGGGTGGACGGGCCCGGCGTCGTCCGTCCCGAGGACGCGGACCTCAGCGGGCCGCTGGTCGGCGACCCGCGGTTCGCCGAGCCGCTGGGCGCCCCGGTGGAGCCGGCCGAGGTGACCACGGCCGGCCTGCTGCGCGCCGCGGCCGGGCCGCTGGCCGACCCCGCGTCGGCCGGGCCGCTCGTGCCGCTCTACCTGCGCCGCCCCGACGCCGTCCCGCCGACGTCGTTCAAGCCGGTGACCAGCGCATGACGGCGCGGCTGCGGCCGATGCGGCTGGCCGACCTCGACGCCGTCCTGGCGCTGGAGGAGGAGCTCTTCGCACCCGACACCTGGACCCGCGCGATGTACCGCGACGAGCTGGCCCGCACCGACACCCGCCACTACCTGGTCGCCGAGGACGGCGGGACCGTCGTCGGTTACGCGGGGCTGATCACCTACGACGACGAGGCGCACGTCGCGACCATCGGCGTCGCCCGCGACCGGCAGGGCGAGGGCATCGGGGCGCTGCTGCTCGACGCCCTGCTCACCGAGGCCGACCGCCGCAGCCCGGTGGTGCTGCTGGAGGTCCGCGCCGACAACGAGGTGGCGCAGGGGCTCTACCGGCGGCGCGGGTTCACCGAGATCGGCCGGCGCCCGCGCTACTACCAGCCGAGCAACACCGACGCCGTCGTGATGAAGAGGGAACTGCTGTGACCGAGCCGCTGGTGATCGGCTTCGAGACCTCCTGCGACGAGACCGGCGTCGGCGTCGTCCGGGGGCACACCCTGCTCGCCGACGCGCTGGCCACCTCGATCGCCGAGCACGAGCGCTTCGGCGGCGTCGTACCGGAGATCGCCTCCCGGGCGCACCTGGAGGCGATGGTCCCGACCGTGCACCGCGCGCTGGCCGAGGCCGGGGTGGCGCCGTCCGACGTCGACGCCGTCGCCGTCACCGCCGGGCCCGGGCTGACCGGTGCGCTGCTGGTCGGGCTGGCCGCGGCCAAGGCGTACGCGCTGGCGCTGGACAAGCCGCTGTACGGGGTGAACCACCTCGCCGCGCACGTCGCCGTCGACGAGCTGCAGCACGGCCGGCTGGCCGAGCCGTCGCTGGCGCTGCTGGTCTCCGGCGGGCACAGCTCGCTGCTGCTGGTGCCCGACCTCGCCCGCGAGGTCACCCCGCTGGGCCGCACGATCGACGACGCCGCCGGCGAGGCGTTCGACAAGGTCGCGCGGGTGCTCGGCATGCCCTTCCCCGGCGGCCCGCCGATCGACCGCGCGGCCCGCGAGGGCGACCCGGCCGCCATCGACTTCCCGCGCGGCCTCACCGGCCCCCGCGACGCGCCCTACGACGTCAGCTTCTCCGGGCTGAAGACCGCCGTCGCGCGCTGGGTCGAGGCCCGCCGCCGGGCCGGGGAGCCGGTGCCGGTGGCCGACGTCGCGGCGTCGTTCCAGGAGGCGGTGGCCGACGTGCTCACCGCCAAGGCGGTGCGCGCCTGCCGCGACCACGGCGTGGACCACCTGGTGCTCGGCGGGGGAGTGGCGGCCAACTCGCGGCTGCGGGCGCTGGCCGAGGAGCGCTGCGCCGCGGCCGGGATCGTGCTGCGGGTGCCCAGCCCCAGGCTGTGCACCGACAACGGCGCGATGGTCGCCGCGCTCGGGTCGCGGCTGGTCGCGTCGGGCGTCGCGCCGTCCGAGCCCGACCTCGGCGCCGACAGCAGCCTGCCGGTCGACGTCGTCAGCCGCTGACCCGGCGGCTGCGCGCGAGCACACTGCCGCGCATGACCGACGAGGCAGCGCTCCGGGAGCTCGTGGCCGCCCTCAACGCGCACGATCTCGACCGGATCATGGGGTTCTTCACCGACGACTGCGTGCTGGAGACCCCCCGCGGGGCCGATCCGTGAGGCACGCGCTTCAGCGGCCCGGCCGCCGTACGGGAGGGGCTGGCGGCCCGGTTCAGCGGCATCCCGGACGTCCACTACGGCGAGGACGAGCACTGGACCTGCGGGGACCACGCGGTCTCGCGGTGGCTGCTCACGGGCACGACGACGGCGGGGGAGGAGGTCCGGGTGCGCGGGTGCGACCTGTTCGACCTCGCCGACGACGGCCGCATCCGGCGCAAGGACTCGTACTGGAAGATCGTCGGTTAGGCCGACCGCGCCTATCCGTGTCCGGTGCCGCAGACGAGCGCGGTGGGGGCGCCGGCCACCCGGGTGACGACGACGGTCGCGGTGCCGGCGCCCGGACCGCGGAGCTGCCGGGCGAGCGTCTCGGGCTCGATCGGCGACCCGCGCTTCTTCACCACGACCCGGCCCACCCCGCGGGCCCGCAGCAGTGCGCGCAGCCTCTTGAGGTTGAACGGCAGCACCTCGTCGACCCGGTACGAGGTGACCCAGGGGGAGTCGGCCGGGGCGGCGGAGGTCAGGTAGGCGATCGTCGGGTCGACCAGCGTCGCCCCGAGGTCGGCGGCCACCAGGGACACCATGCCCGAGCGGATGACGGCGGGGTCGGGCTCGTGCAGCCAGCCGCCGGCCGGTCCGGTGGCGGCCGGTCCCGGGTCGGCGTCGGCGGTGAGCTCGTGGACGGCGTCGTCGCGGACCACCGTCGCCCGCCGCCAGGTGGCCGAGACGGCGCGGCCCCACAGCAGCGCCTCGACGATCGACCCGCGCACCGACACCCACTCGGCCTCGATCCCCTCGGGCACCCGCCCGTGGTCGAGCCCGGGCGCCACCTTGACCACCGACCGCGGCACCCGCTCGAGCAGGGCCGCCACCGTCGACCACGGCGGCGACCAGCGGTCGGGGTCGAGCTGCCGTCGTCCGCCGGCCCGCCGGGCGGGGTCGAGGACGGCGGCGCCGCAGCCGGCGACCTCACCACCGCGGGCGGCCTCCACCAGCTCGACGACGTCGCCGGCCACCACCCACACGTCGTCGGCCACGCCGAGCGCCGCCGCGTTGGCGGCGGTGAGCTCCCGCGCCACCGGGTCGCGGTCGACGGCCAGCACCCGCGCCCCGGCCCGGGCCAGCGCGATCGTGTCCGTGCCGGCCGCGCAGCCGAGGTCGGCCGCGGCGTCGGTGCCGTCGGCGAGCAGCCGGGCGGCGCGGCGGGCGGCGAGCTCGGGCCGGCCGGCCTGCTCCAGGGTGCCGGCGGTGAGGAACAGCCGGTCGGCGTCGGCGCCGAACACCGGCCTGGCCCGCGCCCGCAGCCGGGCCAGCTCCCACGCCGGCCCGGCCAGCTCCGGGCCGACCTCGGCGCGCAGCCGGGCCACGCCGGCCAGGACGTCGACCCCCTCGGCCAGCAGCGCGGCGGCCCGGGCCGTGGCCGCCGCGCCCTCCGGGGTGCGGAGGCGGACCAGGTCGTCGGCGGGCACCGGGCCAGCCTCCCCCAGGGCCGGGTCGCCCGGGCGGCGGACCCGGTTGAGGGGCTGGCACTCTCGTGGGTAGAGTGCCAATCGACACGGGCAGGCGCCTGACCCCCGCGACGGCAGGCCCGGCCCCCGTGCCACAGCATGTGAGACCACCAGCCGTCCGATCCCGAAGGGGGCGTCACCCCGTGACGACCGCTACCAAGGTCACCATCAAGCCGCTCGAGGACCGCGTCGTCGTCCAGGCCAACGAGGCCGAGACCACCACCGCCTCCGGCCTGGTCATCCCGGACACCGCCAAGGAGAAGCCGCAGGAGGGCACGGTCGTCGCCGTGGGCCCCGGCCGCATCGACGACAACGGCAACCGCGTCCCGCTCGACGTCAACGTCGGCGACGTCGTCATCTACTCGAAGTACGGCGGCACCGAGGTCAAGTACGCCGGCGAGGAGTACCTGGTGCTCTCCGCCCGCGACCTGCTCGCCGTCGTGGAGAAGTGACCTCGCTCCACCAGCACTGACCGACCGCCCCGGGCGACCCGACTCCCTCGGGCCCCGGGGCGGTCGTCGTCTCCCCCGCAGCGACCCTGATCGGAAGGGCCCCATGGCCAAGATCATCAAGTTCAACGAGGACGCCCGCCGCTCGCTCGAGCGCGGCGTCGACAAGCTCGCCGACGCCGTCAAGGTGACCCTCGGCCCGCGCGGGCGCAACGTCGTCCTCGACAAGAAGTTCGGCGCCCCGACCATCACCAACGACGGCGTCACCATCGCCCGCGAGGTCGAGCTCGAGGACCCCTACGAGAACCTCGGCGCCCAGCTGGCCAAGAACGTCGCGACCAAGACCAACGACGTCGCCGGCGACGGCACCACCACCGCCACCGTGCTGGCCCAGGCGCTGGTCAAGGAGGGCATGCGCAACGTCGCCGCGGGCGCCAACCCGATGGCGCTCGGCCGCGGCATGCGCGCCGCCGTCGACGCGGTCTCGGCCGCCCTCGACGAGGTCGCCACCCCGGTCGAGGAGCAGGACGCCATCGCCGGCGTCGCGACCATCTCCGCCCAGGACGCCGAGGTCGGCGCCCTGATCGGCGAGGCGATGGAGAAGGTGGGCAAGGACGGTGTGATCACCGTCGAGGAGAGCTCCACCATGTCGACCGACCTCGACGTCACCGAGGGCGTGCAGTTCGACAAGGGCTACCTCTCGCCCTACTTCATCACCGACCAGGAGGCGATGGAGGCCGTCCTCGAGGACGCGCTCGTCCTGCTCGTGCAGGGCAAGATCGGCGCGCTGGCCGACCTGCTGCCGCTGCTGGAGCAGGTGCTCGGCAACGGCGCCCGCCCGCTGCTGATCGTCGCCGAGGACGTCGAGGGCGAGGCGCTGTCCACCCTCGTCGTCAACTCCATCCGCAAGACGATCCGCGTCGTCGCGGTCAAGTCGCCCTACTTCGGCGACCGCCGCAAGGCCTTCATGACCGACCTCGCCATCGTCACCGGCGGCCAGGTGGTCAGCGAGGACGTCGGCCTCAAGCTCGACCAGGTCGGCCTCGAGGTGCTCGGCACCGCCCGGCGGGTGACCGTCACCAAGGACACCACCACGATCGTCGACGGCGGCGGCACGGCCGGCGCGATCGGCGACCGGGTCGCCCAGATCCGCCGCGAGATCGAGTCCACCGACTCCGACTGGGACCGCGAGAAGCTGCAGGAGCGGCTGGCCAAGCTCGCCGGCGGCATCGGCGTGATCCGGGTCGGCGCGGCCACCGAGGTCGAGCTCAAGGAGCGCAAGCACCGCATCGAGGACGCCATCGCCGCCACCCGCGCCGCGGTGGAGGAGGGCGTCGTCCCCGGCGGTGGCTCCGCGCTGGTGCACGCCGCCGCCGCGGTCGACGCGCTGGAGCTCTCCGGCGACGAGCTGACCGGCGCCCGCTCGGTGCAGCGCGCGCTGGAGGCCCCGCTGGCCCGCATCGCCGACAACGCCGGCTTCGAGGGCCGCGTCGTCGTCAGCAGGGTCCGCGACCTCGGTGCCGGCCAGGGCTTCAACGCCGCGACCGGCGAGTACGGCGACCTGGCCGCCCAGGGCGTCATCGACCCGGTCAAGGTCACCAAGGCCGCGCTGGGCAACGCCGCGTCGATCGCCGCGATGGTGCTCACCACCGACTCCGCCGTCGTCGAGGCGCCGGAGGAGGAGGAGCACGCGGGGGCCGGGCACCACACCCACGGCCACTCGCACGGGCACGGCCACAGCCACTGACGCGGGGGGCGCGCCACGATCAGGGGACCTGATCGTGGCGCGTCCTCCCTCACGGCCCACCGTGGGGGAGGACGCCGCGCGGTGAGGGAGGACGCCCGTCGACGGGCGGTCGCGCACACACGACGGAGGGCCGGTCCCGCAGCTGCTGGACCGGCCCTCCGGTGTCTGAGGGGGTGGTTACACCCCGGCGGCGACGGCAGCGGGCTCCGCGGCGATCAGCCGGGCCCGCTCCTCCTCGCTCATGCCGCCCCACACGCCGTAGGGCTCGCGGACGGCGAGGGCGTGCTTGAGGCAGGCCTCGACGACGGGGCACTTGCCGCAGACGGCCTTCGCGGCGGCCTGGCGACGGGCCCGCGCGGGGCCGCGCTCGCCGTCCGGGTGGAAGAACAGGGCCGTGCTCTCTCCACGGCAGGCGCCGTGCAACTGCCAGTCCCAGACCTCGGCCACGGGCGTCGGCAGTCGGCGGATGTCGGCCATCTGGTCCTCCTCGGCTCAGTGCGAGCCGGAGGGGGCGGTCCGGCTGCACGTGGGCCGGTGCCCGAGGGTCGGTGGCGCCAAACACAACCGGGATCGGCATTTTCCCGGCTGTCCTCTCCCTCCGCAGGGTGAGCACGGCTGTCCTGCGTCCCCACCGCCGGTCAAGGTGATCACCGGCCCCGCCGTTACGCGGGTCGAGTGACCCGGGCGACCGCCCGGACGGGGGAGACGAGGAGCAACGCGTGATCGACGACAGGATGCGTGGGCCCGGGCACGGTGCCACGACCGTGTGGGTGTACGACGAGCGCCGCCGGGTCCGCGACGACGTCGCCGCCCGCCTGGTGGCCCTGCCGTTCGTGGGCCGGGTCGAGGTCGTCGGGGACGCCGTCGCGCTCGTGCAGCGGCTGGCCACCCGGCAGCCCGACGTGCTCCTGGTGGGCACGCAGCGCGCCGTCGACACCGGCCTGACCGTGGCCACCCAGGTGATCCGGACCCACCCGTCGGTCCCGGTGCTCGTGCTCGGCGCCCCCGACGACGCCGAGACGGTGCGCGCCGCGGTCGCGGTCGGCGCCCGGGGCTACCTGCGCTGGGACGCCAGCGCCCTGGAGATGGGCCTGGGCCTGTCCCGGGTCGGCCTGCGCGCCGACGGCCGCCCGCCGCACACGGTGAGCGCGCCGGTCCCGCTGGCCTCGGTCGGCGCCCCCGCGCCGGCGTGGGCGACGCCGCTCAACGGCGCCGGGCCGCGCGCCGTGAGCTCGACGGTCCGCGAGACCGCGCCCCCGGTGGCGCTGTCGATGCGGGAGATGCAGGTCCTCACCGGCATGAGCCAGGGCAAGAGCAACGCCCAGATCGGCCGCGAGCTCTACCTGTCCGAGGACACCATCAAGACCCACGCCCGCCGGCTGTTCCGCAAGCTCGGCGCCAAGGACCGGGCCGAGGCCGTCGCGACGGGATTCCGCCGCGGCATGATGAGCTGACCGGCACCAGGACGCACCGAGGGGCCCCTCCGCACACCGGAGGGGCCCCTCGGCACGTCGTGGGCGGTCGCCCTGCTCAGCCGCCGGGCTCCTCGCGCTCGGCGACCGCGGCCACCCCGTCGGCGTAGCCGCTGGCGTAGTCCCAGCTGACGTAGTCGTCGGGGTCGGGGTCGAAGGGCGGCTCGTGCCGGCCGGTCTGACCCTCCTCGAGCAGCTGGCGCAGGTTGGCCTGCATCAGCGCCCAGTCGACGTGGTGCTCCTCGTCGCAGTCGGGGCAGTCGACGACGATGCCCTTGATGCCGGTGGGCTCGAGCAGCGTCCGGAAGACCTCGAGCTCGGCCAGGTCGTCGAGGACGCCGGCCCGTTCCTCCATGGTCAGCGGTGGCGGGTCCGACGGCGTGCGGCCGGGGTCCGGGGAGTCGTCGAAGGGACTCACGGTGCCTCCTCCCTCGTGCTGGCGGCGCTTCGCTTCGGCACGGGCGCGCGGGGCCCGCACGTCCGCAGGACACGGTAGCCGCCCCCACCTCCCGTTCCCACGCCCAGCACCTCCCGGCGGCGTCCCGGGCCTCCGGCGGCCCGGCCTACGATCGAGGACGGTTCCCGCGCACCCGGCGGGGGGCTGATCCGACCGAGAGGGTGGCGGCGACCATGCAGCCCGACGACCACGCACCTGACGGGCACCGCCCCGAGCTGCCGGCGGAGTTCGCCCCGCTCGGCCTGACCTACGACGACGTCCTGCTCATCCCCGGTGAGTCCGACGTCGTCCCCGCCGAGGTCGACACCAGCAGCCGGCTGACCCGCGGCATCCGGATCGCCGTCCCGCTGGTCTCCAGCGCGATGGACACCGTCACCGAGGCCCGGATGGCGATCGCCATGGCCCGCGTCGGCGGCGTCGGCGTGCTGCACCGCAACCTCGCCGCCGAGGAGCAGGCCGGCCAGGTCGACCTGGTGAAGCGCTCCGAGGCCGGCATGGTCACCAACCCGGTCACCTGCTCGCCGGACAACACCCTCGCCGAGGTCGACGCGCTCTCGGCCCGCTACCGCATCTCCGGTGCCCCGGTGGTCGACGACGACGGCGTGCTGGTCGGCATCGTCACCAACCGCGACATGCGCTTCGAGACCGACCAGCACCGGCTGGTGCGCGACGTCATGACGCGGATGCCGCTGGTCACCGCGCCGGTGGGCGTCGACGCCGACACCGCGCTGCGGCTGCTGTCCCAGCACAAGATCGAGAAGCTGCCGATCGTCGACGACTCCGGCCGGCTGCGCGGGCTGATCACGGTCAAGGACTTCGTCAAGCGCGACCAGTACCCGAACGCCACCAAGGACGCCGACGGCCGGCTGGTCGTCGGCGCCGCGCTGGGCGTGGGCGAGGACGCCTTCAAGCGGGCCGGGCTGCTGGTCGACGCCGGGGTCGACGTGCTCGTCGTCGACACCGCCCACGGCCACCAGCGGGCGGTGCTCGACATGGTCGCCCGGGTGCGGAAGGAGTTCGGCGGCGACGGCGGCGTGCAGGTGGTCGGCGGCAACGTCGCCACCCGCGCCGGGGCGCAGGCGCTGGTCGACGCCGGGGTCGACGCGGTCAAGGTCGGCGTCGGGCCGGGGTCGATCTGCACCACCCGCGTGGTCGCCGGCGTCGGCGTACCCCAGCTCACCGCCGTGTACGAGGCCGCCCGGGCGTGCCGGCCGGCCGGCGTGCCGGTCATCGCCGACGGCGGCCTGCAGTACTCCGGCGACATCGCCAAGGCCCTCGTCGCCGGCGCCGACACGGTGATGATCGGCGGGCTGTTCGCCGGGGTCGAGGAGGCCCCCGGCGAGCTGGTGTTCATGAACGGCAAGCAGTTCAAGACCTACCGCGGGATGGGCTCGCTCGGCGCGATGCAGAAGCGCGGCAACCAGTCCTTCAGCCGCGACCGGTACTTCGCCGACGACGTCCTCTCCGACGACAAGCTCGTCCCCGAGGGGATCGAGGGCCAGGTCCCCTACCGCGGGGCGCTGGCCACCGTGGCCCACCAGCTCGTCGGCGGGCTGCGCGCGTCGATGGGCTACGCCGGTGCCGCCACCGTGGCCGAGCTGCAGGAGCGCGGCCGGCTCATCCGGATCACCGCGGCCGGGCTGACCGAGAGCCACCCGCACGACATCCAGATGACCGTCGAGGCGCCGAACTACCGGGGGCGCTGACCATGCCCGCCCGTGACACCGTCGAGATCGGCATGAACCGGTTCGCCCGCCGGGGCTACGACCTCGACGAGATCTCGATCGTGCCCTCCCGCCGCACCCGCGACGTCGACGACGTCTCCACGGCCTGGCAGATCGACGCCTTCCGCTTCGAGATCCCGCTGGTCACCAGCCCGAGCGACGCCGTCGTCAGCCCGGCGACGGCGATCGCCGTCGGGCAGGCCGGCGGTCTCGGCGTGCTCAACGCCGAGGGGCTGTGGACCCGCTACGACGACCCGCTGCCGGTGTACCGGCAGCTGCGCGACGCCGCCGCCGAGGCCCCGCCGCCGGTGTCGCTGCTGCAGCAGGTCTACGCCGAGCCGGTCAAGCCCGACCTCATCAGCGCCCGGATCAAGGAGATGCGCGACGCCGGCGTGACCACCGCGGTGCGGGTCTCGCCGCAGCACACCGAGCAGCTCGCCCCCACCGTGCTCGCCGCCGGGGTCGACCTGCTGGTCATCCAGGGCACGATCGTCTCCGCCGAGCACGTGACCACCCAGGGTGCCGCGCTCAACCTCAAGTCGTTCATCGCCGACCTCGACGTCCCGGTCATCGTCGGCGGGGCGGCCAACTACACGACGGCGCTGCACCTCATGCGCACCGGCGCGGCCGGCGTGATCGTCGGCGTGGGCGCCGACAGCTTCTCCACCGGCGACGCCGTCATGGGCATCCGGGTGCCCCTGGCCAGCGCGATCGCCGACGCCGCGGCCGCCCGCCGCGACTACCTCGACGAGACCGGCGGCCGGTACGTGCACGTCATCGCCAACGGCCGGATCGAGACCAGCGGCGCGATCGCCCGGGCGCTGGCCTGCGGCGCCGACGCGGTGCAGATCGGCGAGCCGCTGCGGGCGGCGCGCGAGGCCCCGGCCGCCGGCGTGTGGTGGGACTCGGTCGCCGCCCACCCGCGGCTGCCCCGCGGCGGCACCTCGGCGCCGGTGCCGGCCCGCGGGTCGCTGGAGCAGCTGCTGCTGGGGCCGGCCGAGACCTCCGACGGCCGCACCAACCTCTTCGGGGCGCTGCGCCGCACGATGGCCAAGACCGGCTACCGCGACCTCAAGGAGTTCCAGCGCGTGGACCTCGTCCTCGGGGGTCGTCCCGACTGATGGACTTCCCGACCGTCCTCGTCGTCGACTTCGGCGCGCAGTACGCCCAGCTCATCGCCCGGCGCATCCGCGAGGCCGGGGTCTACTCCGAGATCGTGCCGTCGTCGGTACCCGTCGAGGAGATCCTGGAGCGGCAGCCGGCGGCGATCGTGCTCTCCGGCGGACCCTCCAGCGTGTACGCCGACGGGGCGCCGCAGGTCGACCCCGCGCTGTTCGAGGGCGGCGTGCCGGCCTTCGGCATCTGCTACGGGTTCCAGGCGATGGCGCAGTCCCTCGGCGGCACCGTCGCGCACACCGGCGACCGCGAGTACGGCGGCACCCCGCTGACGGTCACCACCGGCGGCCGGCTCTTCGGCGACCTGCCGGTCGAGCAGTCGGTGTGGATGAGCCACGGCGACGCCGTCAGCCTCGCGCCGCCCGGGTTCACCGTCACCGCGACCTCCACCGGTGCGCCGGTGGCCGCCTTCGAGGACGTCGACCGCCGGCTGGCCGGGGTGCAGTTCCACCCGGAGGTGCGGCACACCGCGCACGGGCAGACGGTGCTCGAGCACTTCCTGTTCGACATCGCCGGCCTCGAGCCCACGTGGACCGCGGCCAACGTCGTCGACGAGCAGGTCGAGCGGATCCGCGCGCAGGTCGGCGAGGGGCGGGCGCTGTGCGCGCTGTCGGGCGGCGTCGACTCCGCCGTCGCCGCGGCCCTGGTGCAGCGGGCGATCGGCGACCGGCTGACCTGCGTCTACGTCGACCACGGCCTCATGCGCGAGGGCGAGACCGAGCAGATCGAGCGGGACTTCGTCGCCGCCACCGGGGTGGACCTGCGGGTGGTCGACGCGCGGGAGCGGTTCCTCGGCGCGCTGGCCGGGATCTCCGACCCGGAGGAGAAGCGCAAGACCATCGGCCGGGAGTTCATCCGGGTCTTCGAGCAGGCCGCCCTCGACGTCGTCGGTGACGCGAGGGAGCACGGCGAGCGCGTCGACTTCCTCGTGCAGGGCACGCTCTACCCCGACGTCGTCGAGTCCGGCGGCGGCACCGGGACGGCCAACATCAAGAGCCACCACAACGTCGGCGGGCTGCCCGAGGACCTGCAGTTCACCCTCGTCGAGCCGCTGCGGACGCTGTTCAAGGACGAGGTCCGCGCCGTCGGCCTGGAGCTCGGGCTGCCCGCGGCGATGGTGTGGCGCCAGCCGTTCCCCGGCCCGGGCCTGGGCATCCGCATCGTCGGCGAGGTGACCCAGGAGCGGCTCGACGTGCTGCGGCGGGCCGACGCCATCGCCCGGGCCGAGCTCACCGCGGCGGGGCTGGACCGGGAGATCTGGCAGTGTCCCGTGGTGCTGCTGGCCGACGTCCGGTCGGTCGGCGTCCAGGGTGACGGGCGGACCTACGGGCACCCGGTCGTGCTGCGCCCGGTGTCGAGCGAGGACGCGATGACCGCCGACTGGACCCGGCTGCCCTACGACGTCCTGGCCCGGATCTCGACCCGGATCACCAACGAGGTGGCCGAGGTCAACCGGGTCGTCCTCGACGTCACCAGCAAGCCCCCGGGCACCATCGAGTGGGAGTAGGCGCCCCGGGCCGTCAGCGGTCCGGCGTCGTCCGGCGGGCACGCGGCGTCACGCCACGCCTTGTGGCGCAGGTCACAGCACCGTCGGCGTGTCGGCGGCCCCGCCTGGCTGGCTCCGGCGCGGCCTAGCGTCCCCGCACCCGGCCCCGCGGGAGGGCCCGGAGGGACACGGGGATCGCCATGGACGGCTGGGCTGCACGCGCACGGCGGACGGGACGTGGAGCGGGGGTCCTGGCCGCGGCCCTGCTCCTGGTGCTCTCCGCGTGCCTGGCGGTGGTGCTGCCGTCGGCGACGCCGGCGGCGGCCGCCCCCCAGCCGGGGTTCAGCGACACCACGGCCTTCAGCGGCCTGGTCAACCCGACGGCGGTCCGCTTCGCCCCCGACGGGCGCGTCTTCGTCGCCGAGAAGCGCGGCACGATCCAGGTGTTCGACGGCGTGGGCGACACCAGCCCCACCCAGGTCGCCGACCTGCGCACCGAGGTGCACAACTTCTGGGACCGCGGCCTCCTCGGGCTGGCGGTCGACCCCGGGTTCCCGACCCGGCCCTACCTCTACGCGCTCTACACCTTCGACGGGCCGGTCGGCGGGACGGCCCCGCGCTGGGGGACGGCGGGCGCCGACAGCGACCCCTGCCCGAGCCCGCCCGGGGCCACCAGCGACGGCTGCGTGGTGAGCGGCAAGCTGGTGAAGCTGACGCTCACCGGCACGACGACGACCAAGCAGGACCTGATCCACGACTGGTGCCAGCAGTACCCCAGCCACAGCACCGGCGACCTGGTCTTCGGCCGGGACGGCGCGCTCTACGCCTCCGGCGGGGACGGCGCGAGCTTCGACTTCGCCGACTACGGCCAGGACGGCAGCCCGGTCAACCCCTGCGGTGACCCGCCGGGCGGCGTCGGTGGGGCCATGACCCCGCCGACCGCGGAGGGCGGGGCGCTGCGCTCCCAGGACCTGCGGACCCCAGCGGACCCGGTCTCCCTCGACGGCACGGTGATCCGCGTGTCCCCGGACACCGGCGCGGCCATGCCGGACAACCCCAACGCGGCGGCTACCGACGCCAACGCACGCCGGATCGTGGCCCACGGGCTGCGCAACCCCTTCCGCATGACACAGCGGCCCGGCACCGACGAGCTGTGGATCGGTGACGTCGGGTGGGGGACCTTCGAGGAGATCGACCGCCTGGCGGCCCCGACCTCCGGCGTCAGCAACTTCGGCTGGCCCTGCTACGAGGGCAACGACCGCCAGCCCGCCTACGACGGGCTCAACGTGAAGATCTGCGAGGACCTCTACGCCCAGGGGGCGTCGGCGGTCACCGCGCCCTACTACCCGTACCGGCACGGGCAGCCGCTCAACGCCAACGACAACTGCAACGTGACCCGCGGCTCGTCGACCTCCGGCGTCTCGTTCCAGTTCTACTCGGGCGGCCCCTACCCGGCCGAGTACGACGGCGCGCTGTTCTTCTCCGACTACTCACGCAACTGCATCTGGGTGATGACCAAGGGCACCGACGGCCTGCCCGACCGCCTGAAGGCGCGGCCGTTCGTCACCGACGCCGCCGGCCCGGTCGACCTCGAGCTCTCGCCGCAGGGCGAGCTGTTCTACGCCGACCTCAACGGCGGGACGATCCGGCGGGTCGTGTACGGCGGGACGACCCCGGGGCCGACGACCTGCCCGACGGGGCAGTACCTGGCCGAGTACTTCCCGAACAAGACGCTCACCGGCACGCCGGCGGTCACCGCCTGCGAGGCCGCGCCGCTGTCCCACGACTGGGGCACCGGTGCCCCGGCGGGCGTCGGGCCGGACAACTTCTCGGCCCGCTGGACCGGCACGTTCGACTTCGCGGCCGGCGACACGACCTTCACCGCCGTGAGCGACGACGGCATCCGGGTCGCGGTCGACGGCACCACGGTCATCGACCAGTGGCAGGACCAGGCGGCGACGACGTTCACCGGGATCCGGCCGCTGACCGCCGGCGCCCACCAGGTGCGGGTCGAGTGGTTCGAGACCGGCGGCGCCGCGGTCGCCAAGCTGGACTGGTCCACCGCGGCGGCGACCGGGAACCCGGTCCCGCAGATCAACACCCCGGCGGCGGGCACCACCTGGCAGGTCGGCGAGCCGATCACCTTCGCCGGATCGGCGACCGACTCCGCCGGCCAGCCGCTCCCGGCGAGCGCGCTGAAGTGGGAGATGGTGCTCAAGCACTGTCCCGCCGACTGCCACGACCACCCGCTGCAGACCTGGACGGGGGTGTCCGGCGCCTCCATGCCGGCCCCGGACCACGAGTACCCCGCGTACCTGCAGCTGCGGCTCACGGCCACCGACGCGGCCGGGCGGACGGCCACCGTGACCCGGGACCTGCAGCCGCGGACGGTGCAGGTCACCGTGGCCACGCAGCCCGCCGGCCTGCAGGCCACCCTCGGGACCAGGACGGCGGCCACCCCGTTCACCGCCACGCTCATCGTCGGCGCGACCACCAGCCTGTCCGCCCCGTCACCGCAGACGTCGGCGGGGGTGCTGCAGGAGTTCGCCTCCTGGTCCGACGGCGGGGCGCAGACCCACCAGGTCGCCGTCGGGGCGAGCGCGGTCACCTACACGGCGGCGTACCGGGCCACGTGCGCACCGGGCCAGTACCGGGCGCAGTACTTCGCCAACCGCACCCTGTCGGGCACCCCGGTGTCGACCGGCTGCGAGGCGGCGCCGCTGGACCGCAACTGGGGGACCGGCGGGCCGCCGGGGGCCGGGCAGAACAACTTCTCGTCGCGCTGGACCGGCGTCTTCTCCTTCACCGCCGGCCCGCACACCTTCACCGCGACCGGTGACGAGGGGATCCGCGTGTACGTCGACGGCCAGCTGCAGGTCGACCGCTGGGCGACCGGCGGCACCGGCTCGGCGACGCTCACCCTGACCGAGGGGACGCACGAGGTCCGGGTCGAGCACTACGAGAAGACGGGACAGGCGTCGGCGAAGGTGACGTGGACCTGACCCGCCGCTGACGGACGAGGGCCCGGGGAGCTCGTCGCTCCCCGGGCCCTCGTCCCGTCCCTCCCCGTCGGGATCAGCGCCTGCGGCGCGCCTTGCGCAGCTCACTCACCAGCAGGCCCACGCCGGCGCCCACCAGCAGCAGCCACAGCAGGCCGCCGTCGGCGAGGAAGCCCAGCGGGAGGGTCACCCCGGCGAGGAAGACCAGCGCCAGGACCGTGAAGACGGCGCCCGGGACCAGGGCCACCAGGTCGGGACGGCGACGGCGGGGCGGCTCCGGCACCTCCAGCGCGCTCGGGTGCTGCCAGGCGTCGGCGAGCGCGCGCTCCTGCCAGGCGGTGGGGGTGGTGGGGAACTCGCTGTAGTCAGGCACGGGACACCTCCAGGTCACCGGCTCCGTGGTGGATCGTCAGGACCAGCTCGGCCCGGCCGTCGCCGTCCTCCGCGCGGAAGTAGCCACCCTCGTCGGTGGTCTCCCCGAACAGCTCCGCCTCACCGACGCCCTGCTCGAGGACGACCCGGACGTCGGCGTCCTCGGGCACGGTGATCTCCAGGTCGCCGAGGCCGTGGTCGACGCGGACCTCCTGCCCGTCGAGGTCGTCGGCGTCGATCCCGCCCAGGTCGATCTCCATGTTCCCGGCGCCCAGGTCGTAGACGGCGCGCACCTCCTCGACCGAGTCGGGGCTGTACTCGCGATCGCCGACCCCGCCGTGACCGTCGGTCCAGGCCGACACCGACGAGGTGAACAGCAGCGCCAGGGTGAGGACCGAGCCGAGCGCGATCAGCCCGCCGCGCGGCGCCCGGCCCCGGCTGAAGGCCGAGGCGACCAGGCCGAGCCCGACCACCAGCAGCGCCCCGGCGAGGAAGCCGCGCGGACCGAGGTCGAGGCCGGTGTAGCGGGTGACGAGCACCATCAGGCCGACGACGATCAGCAGCCCGGCGACGGTGATCCCGGCGACGGGGGAGCGCGGCCCCGGCGGAGCGGCGGGCGCGCCTGCCGCGGCGGGGTGGCGCGGGCCGGCCGGCATGAGCAGCCACAGCAGCAGGTAGACGGCGATGCCGGTGCCGCCGGCGAGGGTCAGGGCGACGAAGCCGACCCGCCACAGCAGCGGGTCGACGCCGCTGTACTCGGCCAGGCCGCCGGCGACACCGCCGACGACCTTGTCGGTGCGGCTGCGCCGCAGGGTCGGCCGGGCGGCCGGTCCGGGCGGGGGTGGGCCGCCGACGAGCGGGGCCTCGGGAGGGAAGGGAGCGGTCATGGCACAGAGCGTGCCGACGCCGCGGCCCGCGGGACATCGGGGAAGGCCCCCATCCGACCCTGGTCCTGCCCGTCCGGGGTCCTCCCGGTACCGGGGAGGGCCCGCGCGGTGCGACGATCGTCATCGTGACCAGGACCGTGTCCACCCCCGTGGGCGAGGCGTCCGGTGCGACCACCCCGGCCGCCCCGGACACCCCGCCCGCACCGCCCGCGCCGGTGCCCGCCGCGGCCCCCGCCGTCGCCGGACCGTCCGGGCGGCCGCCGCTGGTGCGCCCCCGCTCGGGCCGGATGCTGGCCGGCGTCGCGGCGGGGACGGCGGCGCACCTGGGCGCCGACCCCCTCCTCGTGCGGGCGCTGTTCCTCGCGCTCGCCGTGACCGGTGTCGGTCTCGTCGTCTATCCGGTGCTGTGGTTCTTCATGCCGCTGGGCGAGACCGGCGAGGACGTGGCCCCCCAGCCCAGCCGCCGGCAGACCGCCGCCATGGTGCTGCTCGGCCTCGGCGCGCTGGTGCTGGTCACGAACCTGGCCACCTGGGGCAGCAGCGAGCTGATCGGCCCGCTGCTGCTGGTCGCCGGCGGCCTGGCCGTCATCTGGCGGCAGCTCGACACCGACCGCACCCTCGCCCGGCCCGGCGTCCGCTGGGTGCTGGCCGGCGGGGCGGTGCTGGCCGCCATCGGCGTGGTGCTGCTGCTGGCCACCACCGGCCAGCTGGCCGCCGCCCGCAACGGCTTCGTCGCCACCGTGGTCATCCTCGTCGGCGTGGTGCTGGCCACCGCGCCGTTCTGGCGGCGCCTGCTGGACTCGCGCGAGGTGGAGCGCACCGCGCGGATCCGCTCGGAGGAGCGGGCCGCCGTCGCCGCCCACCTGCACGACTCGGTGCTGCAGACCCTCGCGCTCATCCAGCGGCACGCCGGCGACCAGCAGGCCGTCGCCCGGCTGGCCCGCAGCCAGGAGCGCGAGCTGCGCACCTGGCTCTACGAGCCGCGGACCGCGGCCGGCGGCACCTGGGCGGGCCTGGTGTCGGACATGGTCGCCGAGGTGGAGGGCGACCACGCGCTCACCGTCGACCCGGTCGTCGTCGGCGACGCCCCGGTCGACGACGCCCTCGCCGCGCTCGGCGCCGCCACCCGCGAGGCGCTGGTCAACGCGGCCAAGCACGCCGGCGTGTCCTCCGCCGACCTCTACACCGAGGTGACCCCGGCGCAGGTGTCGGTGTTCGTCCGCGATCGCGGCGCCGGGTTCGACCCCGCCACGGTGCCGGCCGACCGGCGCGGGCTGCGCGACTCGGTGACCTCCCGGGTGATCCGGCTCGGCGGGACCGCCACGGTCCGGTCCGCGCCGGGCGAGGGCACCGAGGTCGAGCTCGTGCTGCCGCGCGAGGACGCCGCGTGAGCGCACCGCAGCGCCCGTCGGTCTTCCTGGTCGACGACCACGCCATGGTCCGTGCCGGCGTCCGCCACGAGCTCGGCGACGCGGTGACCGTCGTGGGGGAGGCCGCCGACGCCGACGCCGCGATCGCCGGCATCCGCGCCGCCGTCCCCGACGTGGTGCTGCTCGACGTGCACCTGCCCGGTGGCGGGGGCCGCGCGGTGCTCGAGGCGCTGCGCGGCGAGCTGCCCGAGGTGCGGTGGCTCGCGCTGTCGGTGTCCGACGCCGCCGAGGACGTCATCGCCGTCATCCGCGCGGGCGCCCGCGGCTACGTCACCAAGACCATCTCCGGGCCGGAGCTGGTCGCGGCGGTGCAGCGGGTCGCCGAGGGCGACGTCGTCTTCAGCCCCCGGCTGGCCGGCTTCGTGCTCGACGCGTTCGCCGCGACCTCCCCGTCGGCGGCGCAGCCGGAGGACCCGGCCACCGACCCCGGGCTGGACCTGCTCAGCGCGCGCGAGCGCGAGGTCATGCAGCTGCTGGCGCGCGGCTACACCTACCGGGAGATCGGGTCGCGCCTGTTCATCTCGGTGAAGACGGTCGAGTCGCACGCGTCGAACGTGCTGCGCAAGCTGCAGCTGTCCAACCGCAACGAGCTCACCCGCTGGGCGGCGACCAACCGGCTCCTCTGAGCTGCCGGGAGGTCAGCTGATCGTCCTCCTGCGGTGACCGACGGTGAAACCCACCGTCGAGGCGTGTCCTGCGTCACACTCCGTCATCCGTGCTGGCGAGCACGGCTCCCAGCGGTCTCCCAGGGTCCTCCCAGGCCGCGCCGTCTCCGGTACCCGTCGGCGACCGTCCCTGTACCGCCCGTCCCGCCCGGGGCCATCCTCACCCGCGTCCGAGACCGGAACGCGTCCGTCGGCCACAGCTGCCCGGCGGGCCGGACGAGAGGAAACGGGATGGGAGATCGACGGACGGGGTCGGCACGGACCGGCACGAGGGTCCTCGCCGCGGGAGCAGGCGGGTTGCTGGTGGCGCTCGCACTGCCCGCGACCGCCGCGGTCGCGGCACCGGGCGGGGGCGGGTCCCACGGCGGCGGTGGGTGCGAGCACCGCAGCAACAACACCTATGACAAGCTCCTCGAGTGCATGACACTCGACGGGGTCATGGAGCACCTCGAGGCGCTCCAGAAGATCGCCGACAACAGCACCGACCCGGTGTACCCGGGCACCCGGGCCGCCGGCACCGACGGCTACGCCGACAGCGTCCAGTACGTGTCGAGCCTGCTCGAGGACGCCGGCTACGAGGTGACGCTGGACCCGGTGGAGATCACCTTCAACTTCCCGGCTGAGCTCCGCCAGCTCACCCCCGACGAGGCCGACTACGAGACCGGGGTGTTCACCGGCAGCGGCTCCGGCGAGGTGACCGGTCCGGTCATCCCGGTGGACATCAACCTCGAGGGCGACCGCGCCAGCACCAGCGGCTGCGAGGCCGAGGACTTCGCCGGCATCGACTGGAGCGGTGAGAACGACATCGCGCTCGTCCAGCGCGGCACCTGCTTCTTCGGCACCAAGGCCTACTACGCCGAGCAGGCCGGCGCCGAGGCCGTGATCGTCTTCAACCAGGGCAACGCGCCCGACCGCCTCGAGCTCATCGTCGCCGACGCCAGCAGCGTGGACGAACCCATTCCCGGGGCACCCGGACCGGTCACCCACGGCATCCCCGTGGTCGGCGCCAGCTTCGCCGACGGCGTCGAGCTGGCCGCGGAGGGGTCGACGGCGTACGTGCACGTCCTGCCCGCCGAGACGCGCACCGACTACAACGTCATCGCCGAGTTGCCGGGCAAGAACACCGACAACGTCGTGATGGCCGGCGCGCACCTCGACAGCGTCACCGAGGGGCCGGGCATCAACGACGACGGCTCCGGCACCGCCGCGCTGCTCGAGACGGCGCTGTTGCTGGCCAACTCGCACCCGCAGAACACGCTGCGGTTCGGCTTCTGGGCCGCCGAGGAGCAGGGGCTGGTCGGCTCGACGGACTACGTCGAGGGGCTGTCCCAGGCGGAGCAGGACCGCATCGCCCTCTACATGAACTACGACATGATCGGCTCGCCCAACTACATCTTCATGGTGTATGACGCCGACGAGTCGACGTTCCCAGCACCGGAGGGCATCACCATCCCCGAGGGCTCGGAGGCGATCGAGGACGTGTACGAGTCGTACTACACGCTCGTCGGCGAGCCGTACGACGACACCGCGTTCGACGCCCGGAGCGACTACCAGGCCTTCATCGAGGCCGGCATCCCCGCGGGCGGTCTGTTCACGGGTGCCGAGGTGCTGAAGACCGAGGCGCAGGTGGCGATCTGGGGCGGCACGGCCGAGGAGCAGTTCGACCCGTGCTACCACGAGGCCTGCGACGACATCACCAACCTCAGCGAGCACGCGCTGGAGGTCAACAGCGACCTCGTGGCCTTCGCGATGCTGACGTTCGCGTACTCCACGGAGAGCGTGAACGGCGTGCCGGGCAAGCGGGTCCCCGGCCGGCCCTTCGAGCTGCCGGCGCCCGCCGGTCCCGAGGGCACGTTCGCCGAGGAGGGCGGTGGGCTGGGCCACCAGCACGCCGCCTGACAGCCGAGGTGCGGGGCCGGTCCTCCGGGGCCGGCCCCGTTCCGCGCCCGGGGCCGGTCAGGCGGTGTGGACGACGTGGAACGCCTCGGCCAGGCGCCCCTCGGGCAGGCCGAAGCGGCGGGCGGTCTGCGCCATCCAGCCGGTGAGCCACCCCTCGAGGTCCTCGACGTGGGCGACCTGCGAGACGTGGCTCTTCAGCGCGGCGAACTTGAGCTCCACGACGTCGGTGACGTCGACGGCGTGGTCGGCCCGCGGGCTCGCGCCCAGCCACACCTCCGACACCGTCCACTCCGCCAGGCCCTCGTCGGCCAGCAGCTCGGGGAAGGCGAAGGGGTTGCGGGCGTCGGGGTAGACCGCGCGCAGCGTCGACTCGCCCACGGTCATGTGGTCGGGGTGGCTGGCGCCGATCCGCTCGTAGAACCGCTCCGGCGAGCTGGTGAGCACCCGCTGCGGCCGCACCTGCCGGATCACCCGGGTGATGTCGCGGCGCAGGTCGAGGGTCAGCTCCAGCCGCCCGTCGGGGTAGCCGAGGAAGCGGACGTCGGTGACGCCGACGGCAGCCGCGGCGGCACGCTGCTCCTCCTGCCGCAACGGGCCCATCCGGTCGCGGGGGGTGTCGTCGAACCCACCGGCGTCGCCGTCGGTGACGATGCAGTAGGAGACCTCGGTGCCCGCGGCGGTCCAGGTGGCGACGGTCCCGGCGCTGCCGAAGTCGACGTCGTCGGGGTGGGCGAGCACGCAGAGGGCGCGCTCGACGTGCGCGGCGGGCTCCGGGGGCGGGGGCGCGGTCACCCGGCGGAGCCTACTGAGCCGCCCGGGCCGCGCCTCACCTCCGCAGGCCGGCCAGCTTGTCGGGGTTGAGCACCACGAGGACCTGCTCGACCAGCCCGCCGGTGACCACCAGGGACACCGCCACGTAGGGCCCGGAGTCGGTCTCCGCGACCACGCCGGGGCGTCCGTTGACCTCTGCCAGGCCCATCCGCAGCCCCGGCAGCGACGCCCCCTCCCGGACCACCGCGGCGAGGAAGCGGGCGACCTTGTCCGCGCCGGTGATCGGCCGCAGCGCCGCCCGCGCCCGGCCGCCGCCGTCGGTCACCAGCACCGCGCCGGGGGCGAGGGCGGCCAGCAGCGCGTCGACGTCGCCCCCCAGGCAGGCGGCGAGGAACCGCTCGGTCACCTCGCGGTGGGCCCGCGGGTCGGCGTCGAAGCGCGGCCGCCGGGCCGCCACGTGCTCCCGGGCGCGGTGGCCGATCTGCCGGACCGCGGCCTCCGAGCGGCCGAGGGTGGCAGCGACCTCCGCGGCGGGCACCCCGAACACCTCGCGCAGCACGAAGACCGCGCGCTCGGCGGGGGACAGGCTCTCCAGGACGACGAGCAGCGCGAGCGACACCTCGTCGCCGAGCACCGCGTCGTCGGCCGGGTCGCCCCCGTGCCCGGTCAGCAGCGGCTCGGGCAGCCAGGGGCCGACGTAGGTCTCCCGTCGCGCACGGGCGGAGCCGAGCCGGTCCAGGGCCAGCCGGGTGGTGACCTGCACCAGGTAGGCGCGGGGGTCGGCGACGTCGCCGCGGTCGGCGGCCGACCAGCGCAGCCAGGCGTCCTGCACGGCGTCCTCGGCGTCGGCGACGCTGCCCAGCATCTGGTAGGCGACGGCGAACAGCAGGCGCCGGTGGGCGTCGAACGCCGGCAGCGGGTCGCTCACGCGCGGACCGGGATCTCGCAGCGGTCGCTGAAGCCCTGGCTGTGCAGCCCCAGGGCGCTGTTGGTGCGCGACCGGCTGTTCTCCACGGCGACCATCGTCGTCAGCTCGACCAGGGCGGCGTCGTCGAGGTCCCGGCGGAGCGCGGCGACCATCTCGTCGGTGACGCCCATCGGCGTGGTGCTCATCGCCTCGGCGTACTCCACCACGCGGCGCTCGAGGTCGCTGAGCACGTCGCTGTCGCGCCAGGTGGGCACGGCGCGCAGCTTGGCGGGGTCGACGCCCTCCTGGACGGTGACCCAGTACCCGAAGTCGACGCACCAGGAGCAGCCGACCGTCACCGCCGCCGACATGACCGCGAGCGTCTTGAGGGTGGGGTCCAGCCGGTTCCACCGCGCCAGCGCCTGCTCGTGGCGCATCTGGGTGAGCAGCAGCCGCGGGTGGTGCCCCATGGCGGCCGCGGGCGTGAGCGTCGTGCCGAACCGGCGACGCGACCAGCGGTCCACGACCCGGGTGAGGAGGGTGCGCGGCGGGTCGAGCGGGATGCGGGCGGTGCGGGTCTCGGTCATGGCGGGGAGTCCTCTCCGTGGGGGTGTCCATGGAGACGACGCAGCCGGCGTCGGTGTGACACGCGTCCCGGGGTTCCGCCGGGGACGGGGCGGGCGGATCCTGGCAGGCCACGGGGGCGGGTGCACGACGGGCCGCGCCGGCCCGTCGGGGGAGGAGCCGAGGTGGACCCTGCGCTGTCCCGGGCCCTGGACCGGGTCGCCGACGGCCTCGCCGCCATGGGCGCCGGCAACCCCGGTCCGTACGCGGCCTGCTGGGCGGACTCGCCCGACGTGACCCTGTTCGGCGCCTGGGGGCCGATCGAGCGGGGCCACCACGCCGTCACGGGGACCTTCGAGTGGGTGGGCAGCCGCTTCAGCGACGGCCGGCTCGTCCCGCGCTACGACGTGGTCGACGTCAGTGGCGACCTCGCCTACACCGTCGGCTCCGAGCAGGGGACCGTCCGGGTCGACGGCGGGGAGCCGCGGGACATGACGATCCGGGTGACCCACGTGTACCGGCGCGTCGAGGGCGACTGGTGGCTGGTCCACCGCCACGCCGACTTCCCGCCGGCCGACCAGCGGCACGGGTGAGCTGGTGGAACGGCCCCGTCAGAGGCGGCCGCGGCCCTGGCGCAGCAGCAGCATCCCGAGCGCGGCGCCGTCGCGGCCGAGCGCGTCCTGGAAGCGGGCGAGCACCTGCTGCTCGCGCGACAGCGACAGCCGGGTGCCGCCGGTGGCGCGACGCAGTTCGCCGATCTCCTGCGACACGGCCAGCCGGCGCTGCACGAGGCGGATCAGCTCGGCGTCGCAGGCGTCGATCTCGTCCCGCAGCTCGGCGATCCGGTCGTCGGCGGGGGTGAGGGTGGCGCTCATCTCGGTCTCCTGGTGGGGCGGCGGAGGCCGGAGGACCCCGAGAACGAGAAACGCCCCGGGCTCCTCGGGCCCGGGGCGTTCGTTGCGGCGGCTGCTCAGCCGGCGGCGACGGACACCGGGACCCGGTGCCCGTAGTAAAAGCGGACGGTGGCGAGCAGCACGTCGGGGAGTGTGCCACAGCGCCGCACGCGACCGCCACGGCGGACGGGATCGTCGCCCGCCCGAACTACAGTGGTGTGTCTATGAGCAGCGTGCAGCAGGCCCTCCCCGGAACCGCCGCGCTCCAGCGTTCCGCCCCCGGCTCGGCCGGCCGGGAACTGGACCGCATGCTGGCCGGGCTCAACGGCCCCCAGCGTCAGGCCGTCGTCCACGAGGGCGGTCCGCTGCTCATCGTCGCCGGCGCCGGGTCGGGCAAGACCCGGGTGCTCGCCCACCGCATCGCCTACCTGCTCGGCGCCCGCGGGGTGCAGCCGGGCGAGGTCCTGGCGATCACCTTCACCAACAAGGCCGCCGGCGAGATGAAGGAGCGCGTGGCCCAGCTGGTCGGCCCGCGCGCCCGCGCCATGTGGGTGTCGACGTTCCACTCCATGTGCGTGCGCATCCTGCGCGCCGAGGCGGCCAAGCTGGGCCTGAAGTCGTCGTTCACCATCTACGACCAGGGCGACTCGGTGCGCCTGATGACGATGGTCGCCCGCGACCTCGACCTCGACGCGAAGCGCTACCCCGGCCGCAGTCTCGCCGCGCAGGTGTCGAACCTGAAGAACGAGCTCGTCGACGAGGAGTCCTTCAGCCCGGAGACGGCGCCGGAGAAGGTGCTCAAGGAGGCCTACACGCTCTACCAGCGGCGGCTGCGCGAGGCGCACGCGCTGGACTTCGACGACCTGATCATGACCACGGTCAACCTGCTGCAGGCGTTCCCCGACGTCGCCGAGCACTACCGCCGCCGGTTCCGCCACGTCCTGGTCGACGAGTACCAGGACACCAACCACGCGCAGTACGTGCTCGTCCGGGAGCTGGTGGGCACGGGGGACGGCCCCGTCCCGCCGGCGGAGCTGTGCGTCGTCGGTGACGCCGACCAGTCGATCTACGCCTTCCGCGGCGCCACGATCCGCAACATCGACGAGTTCGAGCGCGACTACCCGCAGGCCACGACGATCCTGCTCGAGCAGAACTACCGCTCGACCCAGCGCATCCTCCGGGCGGCCAACACCGTCATCGCCAAGAACACCGGCCGCCGGGCGAAGAACCTGTGGACCGACGCCGGCGACGGCGAGCTCATCGAGGGCTACGTCGCCGAGAACGAGCACGACGAGGCCGCCTGGGTGGCCGAGCAGATCGACGCGCTGGTCGACGCCGGGAAGGCCCGCCCGGCGGACATCGCCGTCTTCTACCGGACCAACAACGCCTCCCGTGTCTTCGAGGAGGTGTTCATCCGCGTCGGCATGCCCTACAAGGTCGTCGGCGGGGTGCGCTTCTACGAGCGCAAGGAGGTCCGCGACGCGCTGGCCTACCTGCGGGTGGTCGCCAACCCGGCCGACGTCGTCAGCCTGCGCCGGGTCATCAACACCCCCAAGCGCGGCATCGGCGACAAGGCGGAGTCCTGCATCGAGCAGTTCGCCGACCGGGAGCGGATCGCGTTCGCCACCGCGCTGCGCCGGTGCCCCGAGATCACCACGCTCGCGCCGCGCTCGCTGAAGGCGCTGCAGGACTTCGTCGCGCTGCTGGAGGAGTTCGAGCGGCTCGTCGAGACCGGCTCGGGCCCCGCCGCGCTGCTGGAGAGCATCCTCGACCGCACCGGCTACCTGGCCGAGCTGGAGGCGAGCACCGACCCGCAGGACGAGGGGCGCGTCGACAACCTCAACGAGCTCATCTCGGTGGCCGCGGAGTTCGAGGCGGCCAACCCCGGCGGCACGGTCACCGACTTCCTCGAGCAGGTCTCGCTGGTGGCCGACGCCGACCAGATCCCCGTCACCGGCGACGAGGCCGGCGTCGTCACGCTGATGACGCTGCACACGGCCAAGGGCCTGGAGTTCCCGGTCGTGTTCCTCACCGGCCTGGAGGACGGCGTCTTCCCCCACCTGCGGGCGCTCGGCGACCCGCGCGAGCTGGAGGAGGAGCGCCGGCTGGCCTACGTCGGGATCACCCGGGCCGAGCAGCGGCTGTTCCTCTCCCGCGCCACGGTGCGCACCAGCTGGGGGCAGCCGGCCTACAACCCGCCGTCACGCTTCCTCGACGAGCTGCCCTCCGACACGGTGCACTGGGCCCGCACGGACCCGACGCCGTCGCCGAGCACGGGCTCGTCGGCGCAGCAGCGGGTGGCGGCCACCGGGCTGTCCACGGGCGGGCTCCGCGGCGGCCGGGGCAACCGGGCGGTCATCGCCGTCGAGGTCGGCGACCGCGTCAGCCACGACGCGTTCGGCCTGGGCACGGTGGTCGAGGTCAACGGTGCCGGCGACAAGGCGCAGGCCACGGTCGACTTCGGCTCCGGCGGCACCAAGCGGCTCGTGCTGCGCTACGCCCCGCTGGTCAAGCTCTAGCCCCGAGGAGCGGGGGCGCGGAGCGTCTCCCGACGAGGAGCCTGGAGCCGCCCGGCGAGGCGCCGTGAGGAGCGGGGCCCGGAGGGTCCCCGACGAGCGGCAGGGAACGGCTCCGCGCACCTGGGGTACGGCACCTGGCCGCGGTGTCGGCCGGAGGCCGACGGATCACACCGTGACGCCGCGCTCGGCGAGGAACTCCTCGGGGTCGATCGGCCGGCCGGTCATGCCCCCGCGGTGGATCTCGTAGTGCAGGTGCGGGCCGGTGGACTGGCCCTCGTTGCCGACCTTCGCGATCTGGTCGCCGGCGTGCACGATGTCGCCGGCCGCGACGTCGTAGTAGCGCATGTGCCCGTAGACGTGCACGTTGCCGTCGGCGTCCTGGATGTAGACGGCGTTGCCGTAGCCGGAGGCGCGGCCGGCCCGCAGCACGACCCCGTCGGTGGCCGCGTAGATCGGCGTGCCGAGCGGGGCGGCGAGGTCGATGCCGTAGTGCATGGAGCCCCAGCGCGTGCAGAAGCAGGTGGTCATCCGGCCCGACGTCGGCAGGACCGTCTCCGGCTCGCGGGCGGCGCGGGAGGCGGCGAGCTCGGACAGCCGGACGGCGGCCTCGGCCTGGGTGATGCCCTGGCGGACGCCGGCGTCGTCCATGTCGCCGGTGAACCCGAGGTCGGCGGCGCCCAGCCCGTAGTCGGCGGCGCTGGCGGTGACGGGACCGGCCGTGCTGCCGGTGAAGCCGGGGACGGCGGCGACGACCGCGCCGACGACCAGGGCCGCCAGCCACAGCGCGCCGCGGCGACCGGGGGGACGGCGCACGGAGCGGCGCGCAACCGCCGCCGGGACGCCGGCGTCGGAGGTGCCGGCCGCGGGGACGCCGGCCTCGGGGGTCGTGGCCTGCGGAGCGGCGGGGGTGTCGGTCGCGGGAGCGGCCGGGGCGCGGCGGGTGGTCCGTGCCGGCAGGACGGCGGCGGGCGGCACCGGGGCCACCGGTCGCAGGCCGGGGATCCGGCCGGTCGCCTCGGGCTCGGCCGGCGCGCGGCCGGCCGCGGGCTCCACGAGCGCGGTCACCGAGATCCCCTTCGTCCACGCTCCGGGGGCCGCCGGGTGCAGCGGTCCGTCGGGGGAGCGACGGCGGTGGAGGCGCCCGGGGGCGCCCGCCGGTGGGCACCGGCTCCGTGATCGGACCGTAACGTTCCGTCAGGTCGCGGCGGGGGAAGCCGCCGCGCGTGTCGCCGAGTCGACCGACCGCGCGAGCGGAGCGGTCAGGCGACCGCCGCCGGCACCGGCGTCGGCGCGGCGACCGGGCGCAGCCCCGCCAGCGTGGCCGCCACCTCGTCGACGACGCCGCGGTGGTGCGGCAGGGACATGTGCCCCACGCCCCGCGCGAGCACGTTGCGGGCCCGCAGGTCGGGGTGGTCGCACCGGCCGTTGCGGGTCGGCAGGACCAGCTGGTCGAGATCGCTGTAGACGGCGGTCGTGCGGGTGTCCCAGTCCGGTGCCGGGGCGGCGAGCTCCTGCAGCACCGGCGAGCCCGGCCGCAGCTGGCGGACCATCGGCGTGGGCAGCAGGTGCGCCAGCACCGACCCGCCGTGCGGGGTGCCGAGGGTGACCAGCGACTCGACCCGGCGGCCGCCGCCCTGCAGCTGCACGTAGTGCCGGGCGATGAGGCCGCCGAGGCTGTGCCCGACGAGGTGCACGCGGTCGTGCCCGGTCCGGGCGCAGATCCGCTCGACGTGCTCGCCGAGGTCGCGGGCGCCCTGCGCGATGTCGCCCAGCAGCGGGCTGTAGTTCCAGGTGCAGACCTGCGCGAAGCCCCGCCGGCGCAGGCCGCGCCGCATGAGCGTGAACACCGAGCGGTTGTCGACCAGGCCGTGGACGAGCAGGACCGGGGTGCGGGCGGCCAGCGGGTCGGCGGCGAACAGGGCGCGGACGCCGGGCGGCTGCTCGCCGGGGCGGCAGCGCTCGTCGGGCCGCAGCACCTCGGTCCAGGTGCCCAGCGGGTACATGAGCACGTGCGCGCCGACCCACGCCAGCTCGGTCAGCCCACCGGTCACCGTCGCCGGTGTGGCGAGCGCCCGCAGCACGCCCCGCGACGTCCCGGGAGAGGGCGCCGCCGTGTGCGACGCTGGACGGGACCCCGGGCCGGCGGTCGTGTGCATGGACGTGCCCTCTCCGTTCGTCGGCCCGGAACGGGTGGGGTCCCGTCGGCGGCCGGAGCACTCCGCTGTGCTCCGTTCACAGGACGGTAATGCCCCCGTGTGGCGACGGTCACACGGCGGGATGCCGCGTCTCGACGAGATCGACGCCGTTCTGTGACACATCTCGACGAAGAGGCGCTCCACACTGCTCGACGACGAAGGGGGACCCGTGGCCGGCCCGGAACGCACCACCCGGAACGACCGGGCCGGCGGCGCGACCGCACGGCGCGCCACGGCCGGCGGTGACCGGCGACCCGCCGCGGCCCGGCCCGACCGGCGCGGCGCGGGCATCGCCGCCGCCGACGGCCGGGCCCCGCTCGCCCCGGGCCGTGCCGCCGGGCAGCCGGTCCCCGCCGACGGCCTCGTCGTCGGCGAGGTCCCCCGCGCCGCCCGGGTCGCCGGCGTCCTCCTCGTGCTCGCCGGCCTCGCCGGCCTGGCCGCGCTGTTCCCTCCCTACCTGGTCGTCGGCGACCGCGAGCTGACGCTCGGCGGGGGGCTCGGCGGGGTCCTCGTGGGCCTGGTCGTGCCGGTCACCTCGGTCGCCGTCGGAGCCGGGCTGGCCGCCGGCCGGGTGCCCCGGTTCGGGCTGGCCTACGCCGGCGTCGGCGGCCCGCTGGCGCTGGGCGCGCTGCTCATCGAGGTGTACCGGGGCAGCGCCTCGACGGTGCGGCCCGGCGTCGAGGTGCTCGCCGGGGAGCGGGTGCTGACCAGCTCGGTGGAGACCGGTCCCGGCTGGTGGCTGGCGGTCGTCGCGCTCCTGCTGACCGTGCTGGCCGGCGTCTGTGCCGCCGCCGTGTGGAGTCGCACCGTGATGGAGGACCGCGGCGCCCTCGACCCCGTCCGGTCGGGGCTGGCCGGCGCGGCGGTGCTGCTCGGCGTCCTCACCGTGCTCTGCCTGGCGCTGCCCGCCGCCGACGTCCCCGACCGCCTCGTCGACGACCCGGCCACCGGCCTGGAGGTCGTCGTCGAGCAGCAGGGCCCGCAGGCGCTGCTCGAGCGGCCGGGGCTGGCGCTGCTCGGCGGGCTGCTGCTCGCCGGTGCGGTCGTCCTCGGGTCGGTGCTCTCCCCGTCGCTGCGGCCGCGGCTGGCCGCCGTCGGGGGGTTCCTCGCCGTCGCCGTGACCGTGCTCGCGGCGGGCCTGTCCGGCCTGCGCGACGCCGTCGCCTCCGACGAGCTGGAGTGGACCGTCCCCGGCGCCGGGCTGCTGGTCGCGGGCCTCGCCTACGCGCTGCTCACCCTCCTCGCCTGGCGGCTGCGCCGGACCGGGAGCGGGTGACCGGGGCCGAGCGGCTGCGGGTGGTCGTCGCGGGGCCCGGCGGGCCGGACGACCCGCGCGCGGTCGCGCTGGCCCGGGCGCTGCGCGACGCCGGCGCCGAGGTGGTGCTGACCGGCGTGCCGGACGCCGCCGGGCCGCTGGCCGCGACCGTCGTCCAGGAGGACGCCGACGCCGTCGGCCTGGCCGCGGTGCCTCCGGACCTGATCGCCGACCTGCTCGACCGGCTGCGCGCCGCCGGCGCCGGCGACGTCCCCGTCGCCGTCCTCGGGGACCCCGGCGGCCTGCCCGCCGGTGTGCTGCGGTTCCCCGACGGCACCCCGCCCGACGACGTCGTCGCCGCGCTGCGAGGCGCCGGGACCCCCTGACCAGCGGCGTCGTCGCGGGGGCTGTGACCCGTCCCACCCCCTCCACCGCCGGTGCGGCAGGCCGCTCGGGCGGGGGCTACGGTGCCTGTCCGTGGATCTCTTCGAGTACCAGGCGCGTGACCTGCTGGCCTCGCACGGTGTACCCGTGCTGCCCGGCGGCGTGGCCGAGACACCCGACCAGGCCGAGGCGATCGCGCGGGAGATCGGCACCCGCGTCGTCGTCAAGGCGCAGGTGAAGACCGGCGGCCGCGGCAAGGCGGGCGGCGTCAAGCTCGCCGACGACGCCGACGAGGCCCGGGCCCGCGCCCAGGACATCCTCGGGCTGGACATCAAGGGGCACGTCACCCACCGCGTGATGGTCGCCCAGGCCAGCGACATCGCCGAGGAGTACTACTTCTCCTACCTCCTCGACCGCGCCAACCGGACCTTCCTGGCGATGGCCAGCGTCGAGGGCGGCATGGAGATCGAGCAGCTCGCCGTCGAGCGCCCCGAGGCCCTGGCTCGCATCCCGGTCGACGCCACGGTCGGCGTGGACGCCGCCAAGGCCGCCGAGATCGTCGACGCCGCCGGCTTCGCCCCCGAGGTGCGCGACCAGGTGATCGCCATCGCCGTGCAGCTGTGGGAGGTGTTCAGCCAGGAGGACGCCACGCTCGTCGAGGTCAACCCGCTGGCCAAGGCGCCCGACGGCACGGTCCTCGCCCTCGACGCGAAGGTGACCCTCGACGAGAACGCCCGCTTCCGGCACCCGGGCCACGAGGACCTCGAGGACACCGCCGCGGCCGACCCGCTCGAGGCCGCGGCCAAGGAGAAGGACCTCAACTACGTCAAGCTCGAGGGCGAGGTCGGCATCATCGGCAACGGCGCCGGCCTGGTCATGAGCACCCTCGACGTCGTCGCCTACGCCGGCGAGGAGTTCGGCGGCGTCAAGCCGGCCAACTTCCTCGACATCGGTGGCGGCGCCTCGGCCGAGGTGATGGCCAACGGGCTGCACATCATCCTGTCCGACCCGGCCGTGAAGAGCGTCTTCGTCAACGTCTTCGGCGGCATCACCGCGTGCGACGCGGTGGCCAACGGGATCGTGCACGCGCTGCAGCTGCTCGGCGACGAGGCGACCAAGCCGCTGGTCGTCCGGCTCGACGGCAACAACGTCGAGGAGGGCCGGCGGATCCTCGCCGACGCCGCCCACCCGCTGGTCACCCTGGTGGACACGATGGACGGCGCCGCGCGCCGGGCCGCCGAGTTCGCCGCCTAGGGGAAGGACCCCCTTCCTCCCCACCCCTCGCAGGCTCGGGGCGGGCCCCTGGAACGGGGCCGTTCCATCTTCTCCAGACAGGACCCACGAGATGTCGATCTTCCTCAACGAGAACAGCAAGGTCATCGTCCAGGGCATGACCGGGTCGGAGGGGCGCAAGCACACCCAGCGCATGCTCGCCTCCGGCACCGCGATCGTCGGCGGCGTCAACCCGAAGAAGGCCGGCCAGAGCGTCGACTTCGACGGCGCCGGCGTGCCGGTGTTCGGCGGCGTCGCCGAGGCGATGAAGGAGACCGGCGCCGACGTCAGCGTGATCTTCGTGCCGCCCGCCGGCGCGAAGGCCGCCGTCATCGAGGCCGTCGACGCCCAGATCGGGCTGGCCGTGGTCATCACCGAGGGCATCCCGGTGCACGACTCGACCTCGTTCTGGGCGCACGCCCAGGGCGGCGCGACCCGCATCATCGGCCCGAACTGCCCCGGCCTGATCAGCCCCGGGCGCTCCAACGCCGGCATCATCCCGGCCAACATCACCAAGCAGGGCCGCATCGGCCTGGTCAGCAAGTCGGGCACGCTGACCTACCAGATGATGTACGAGCTGCGCGACATCGGGTTCTCCACCTGCGTCGGCATCGGCGGCGACCCGGTCATCGGCACCACGCACATCGACTGCCTGCAGGCCTTCCAGGACGACCCGGAGACCGAGGCGATCGTCATGATCGGCGAGATCGGCGGCGACGCCGAGGAGCGCGCGGCCGACTTCATCGCGGCCAACGTCACCAAGCCCGTCGTCGGCTACGTCGCCGGGTTCACCGCCCCCGAGGGCAAGACGATGGGCCACGCCGGCGCGATCGTGTCCGGCTCGGCCGGCACGGCGCAGGCCAAGAAGGAGGCCCTCGAGGCCGCCGGGGTCAAGGTCGGCAAGACGCCGTCGGAGACCGCCCGCCTGATGCGGGAGATCGTCGGCGCCTGAGCCCCGCACGACCCGCACGGGGGCGCCCGCCCGGTCCGCACGCCGGACCGGGC